>JBLIKM010000044.1:0-9666 GCA_047636295.1 Methylophagaceae bacterium | reverse complement strand
TGGTATAATAAAAATATCGGCCTACCCTGTCAGAATCACACACATATAATATTTTTGATACAGGATAAATGCTGGCGAAAAGATTGTGGAATGGCGTCAGCGAGCGTTGGCGAATCGGTAATACCTTAAAGTCGGGGCATCGAGTTTATTAGACTATTACCATCTTAAGCATCATGTTGAAAATGTCTCATTTAATATCGGCTAATGGTCACTCTCTGGTAAATATTCTGTGTCAAAAGTTTAGACATTTGGCTACTAAAATTCAAATCCCTGACATTCCAATAGAATAAAATTTATTTATCTATCAGCTACTTACAAGCATTAGAGCAAAATATAATCGATCAGAGAAAACTTATGGATATACACATACAAGCTAAATTTTTGCCTTCCGACACTGGGCCACATGTTCGATTCCTATCTGGCGTACCATATATTCAATTAAAAATAGTTACACGGGCTTAATTTCTTCCTGTAACAAGACAAATAAACAGATAGACCAAATATCATCAAAGTAAATCTCAGTCCCTCCCTTCAAACTATCTCTCCAGCAGTAAATAAAAATCGAGTACGAACCTATTGATCAGTGATCTTTAAACCTTTTATGGCTTGTCATATTAATAGTACCTATCAAGTAATAATTATCTATAATTAAAGGCACATTAGTATTGAGCACTCTTGAATCCTAAATCTGTTAAATAATTAAAACTAAAACAGACTCATATTAGATTGATATAGAAGTTAAACACGACGCTCTACTTATACAATGAAGCCTTTTCACCTTCAGCTTGTGTTTTGAATCGGCGATGAATCCAAAGATATTGTGCTGGAGACTGACGTACTTCTTTTTCTAATAAGTCATTAATTACTTGTGCATCCGCCACATCCTCACCAGAAGGAAAGTCTGTCAATGGTGCAGATAAACTCAAGGTATAACTTCCGTTTTTTTCACGTCTGGGTACAAAAGGAATAACGGCAGCATCACTCATTTTAACCAGTCGTGCGGTGGCGGGCACAGTGGCTGCTGGCACGCCAAAAAATTTTGCAAACACGCTCATTTTGCGGCCAAAATCTTGGTCAGGTGCATACCAGACAATTTTATTTTTTCTTAAGGCTCGAACCATAGAGCGGGGATCATCACGTAAAACAATACCTTCACTATGATAAGTTCGTGCTCGCATCATCACCGAATTAAATAATTGATTATTTAATTCACGAAACATTACGTAGCATGGATTTTTTAACATGATCAATCGCCCACCTAACTCCATACTGGTGAAATGACCGGTTAATAAAATCACACCCTTGCCCCTAGCTAAAGCAGCCTCAAGATTTTCCAAACCTTCATATCGCACACGTTTTTGTAAACTAGCATCACTGGCCCACCAGCTAAGGGCCGTTTCGATCAGCATCATGCCCATGGTACGAAAATTTTCTTCCAATAACGCAGTGCGTTGTTCCTCAGATAATTCTGGAAAACATAATTCTAAATTACGCTGGGCTATTTTTTTTCTCGACTTCATCAGCGGCGTCATTATCAATGCAAGGCCTTTTCCTACCATCAATTGGCCCTTAACAGGAAGATAAATAGATACGCGCATAAACAACAAGCCTAGCCAACTAGGCCAGAAACGTGGGTGCAAAAATTGTCTTTGAAATATTTTCATAGTGGCTAAGGATTTAAGAATACTGTGCCTATGCTATCATTCCCAGTGTTTTGTCGCTTGAACAAACCATGTAGATGAGCCTGATTTGAAATTACTTTATACCCTCCTTTTTTATATTGCCTTGCCCTTCATCCTCATGCGATTACTCTGGCGAGGTATCCGCGCCCCAAGCTATTGGCAACGCTGGCCAGAACGCTTTGGCCACAGTCCACTGCTCAACGACCAACAAGCGGTGATTTGGATCCATGCCGTATCAGTAGGTGAAGTGGAAGCAACGCGGCCACTGATCAAAACATTATTTGCTGAATATCCCCAGCATCAAATCATTATCACTACCATGACCCCGACAGGGAGTGAACGCGTCAAACTGTTATACGGCGATTCAGTTATGCATTGCTATATACCCTACGATGTTTCATTTGCCGTACAACGTTTCCTCAAGCGAACTCATCCGCAATTTGGCATTATTATGGAAACTGAAATATGGCCCACTATGCTGCTAAGCTGCCAGCGATTAAATATTCCTTTGGTATTAGCAAATGCCCGTATGTCCGAACGTTCTGCGAAAAGTTATGCGCGGTTTGCCAATTTCACTAAAACCATATTACAAAGTTTACAGTTCATTGCCGCACAAAGTGACGCTGATCGCCAGCGTTTCAAACATTTAGGCGCTGATATTAAAAAGGTGCATGCCATCGGCAACTTAAAATATGAAATTAGCCTGCCGACTAGTTTGGAAGAACAAGCTATTGCAATGAGAAATTTATGGGATAATCATCGCCCCATTTGGGTAGCAGCGAGTACACACGAAGGTGAAGAAGCGATAATTTTAAACGCTTCCCGCCAAGTGCGTGCAGCCTGTCCTGAACTATTATTGATCATTGTGCCGCGTCATCCTGAACGCTTTGACAGAGTAACAGCCCTTTCTCAGCGGGCCGGGTTCAAAACCTTACGCCGCAGTGAACATCGCCCTTGCCCATCCGATGTGCAAGTATTAGTTGTTGATACGATGGGCGAATTACCGTTATTTTATGCAGCCAGTGACGTCGCCTTTGTCGGTGGTAGCTTAGTGCCTATAGGTGGACATAATATTCTTGAACCAGCCGCATTAGCGCGTCCAATTATTACGGGTCCTCACTATTTCAACTTTAATGAAATTACCCAGCAATTTCTTAACGCTGATGCTGCGATACAAATCAATGACACTGAACAATTGGCTGAAACAGTTATTAAACTGCTACAAAATTCACCGCAACGTGCCCAAATGGGCGATGCGGCTTTGCAATTAATGGCTAATAGCCAAGGTGCGAGTAAACGTCTTGTGAATCTAATTAAACGCCATATTACTCACCATGCACAGTGATGATTATTGGATGGCGCGGGCGCTATCTCTCGCTAAACGAGCAGAACAGCAAGGGGAAGTGCCGGTAGGCGCGGTGCTCGTTCTCGATGATAAACTCATCGGCGAAGGCTGGAATCAACCGATTAGCACTAGCGATCCTACCGCCCATGCTGAAATTCAAGCCTTACGCGCCGCTTGCCAGAAACTCGACAATTACCGTCTACCTGATGCCACACTCTATATAAGCTTAGAACCTTGTGTCATGTGTGCCGGTGCGATTGTTCATGCCCGTATCAAACGCGTCGTATTTGCCACTAAAGAACCCAAAACCGGTGCAGCGGGAAGTTGTTTCGATATATTTAATACGCCGCAACTCAATCATCGTGTCACGTGTGATCATGGTGTACTTGCTGATAAAAGCAGTGCCCTATTACGCAATTTTTTCCGAGCCAGGCGTTAGCCATCTTTGGTACTTATTGCGATTAAAATTCCCTGAAAGCAGCCATTATTTGCTAGAATTCGACCCTTGTATAATTATATAGTTTAGCGGTATTAATTTAATGCTTTTAATGATCGACAATTATGATTCCTTCACCTATAACCTCGTCCAATACTTTGGTGAGCTCGGTGCGGATGTTCACGTTCATCGTAATGATAAAATTACCATTGAAGAAATCGAGGCATTAAATCCTGAAAAGATTGTTGTTTCGCCCGGCCCTTGCACGCCGAATGAAGCGGGTATTTCACTTGAAGTAATCAAACATTTTGCAGGTAAAAAACCTATCTTAGGCGTTTGTCTAGGCCATCAGGCTATAGGTCAAGCCTTTGGCGGTGAAATCATTCATGCCCGCGCGATTATGCATGGAAAAACATCACCTGTTTATCATAAAAATATCGGCGTATTTGCAGGCTTAAATAACCCAATCATCGCCACACGCTATCATTCTCTAGTAATCAATAAAAACGCCTTGCCAGACTGTTTTGAAGTCACCGCTTGGACACAAAATGAAGATGACAGCTTGGATGAGGTCATGGGCGTCCGCCATAAAACGTTGCCGCTCGAAGGCGTTCAGTTTCATCCTGAATCCATCTTGACTGAACAAGGCCATACCTTGTTGAAAAACTTTCTCGATCGTTAAACGAGCATTATTATGAACTTATCAACCGCCATCAGCACGGTCATTCAGCGCCAAGATTTATCCAGCGAAGACATGAGTGCTGTCATGCAACAAATAATGACAGGCCAGGCAACGCCTGCTCAAATTGGTGGCTTTTTAGTTGGTTTGCAAATGAAAGGTGAAACTATCACTGAAATTGCTGCTGCGGCCAAAGTAATGCGTAGTCTGGCAACACCTGTTGAAATTAACGGTGATCATGTAGTCGATACATGTGGTACAGGTGGTGATAGTGCCAGTACCTTTAATGTGTCTACCGCGAGTGCGTTTGTCGTTGCCGCTGCTGGCGCTAAAGTTGCCAAGCATGGTAACCGATCCATTAGCAGTAGTTCAGGCAGTGCGGACGTATTAGAGGCCGCAGGCATCAACTTAGACATTACACCCGCTAAAGTGAAGCAGTGCATTGATAGTATTGGTGTCGGTTTTATGTTCGCGCAAAAACATCATGGTGCGATGAAGTTTGCTATTGGCCCCCGTCGTGAAATGGCGGTACGTACTATTTTTAATCTACTGGGTCCATTAACCAACCCCGCGCAGGCTAAACGCCAAGTATTAGGTGTCTATGATCGCCAGTGGGTTGAGCCGATGGCACATGTGCTGAAGGCGCTTGGTAGCGAACATGTTTTAGTTGTGCATGCTGAAGATGGGCTTGATGAAATAAGTATAGGCTCAAAGTCTTACGTTGCAGAACTAAAAAATGGTGACATTAGCTGCTATACGATTTGTCCTGAAGATTTTGGCTTACAACGCCATAATATCGGTGAGCTTGCCGTATCTAATGCACAACAGAGCCTAAGCATTATCAAGGAGATCTTTGCCGGTAAGTTAGGTCCCGCAAGAGATATTGTAGTATTAAATGCGGGCGCTGCCATCTATGCCGCAGATCTGACAATGACACTTGCCGAAGGCATGCAGTTAGCACAAACGCAGATAGACAATGGCGCAGCCCAGCAAAAACTCGACGCACTTATCGCCTCTAGTAACTCATAGCATTTAAAAGAATCTAATATGACGACGACAAACACACCTGGCATCCTAAAAAAAATCATTGAACGCAAGTATGAAGAAATTGCGGAGCGCAAAGCTAAAGTGACACAACTTCAATTAATTGAAGTTGCCGAAAAAGCAGATGCGCCGCGGGGCTTTGTCGCCGCCATTGAAGCCAAAATAAATGCAGGACAGGCAGCCGTTATCGCTGAAATTAAAAAAGCCTCACCAAGCAAGGGCTTATTACGTGAAAATTTTGTACCTGCTGAAATAGCCAAAAGTTATGAACAGCATGGCGCTGCATGCTTATCCGTATTAACTGATCACGATTTTTTCCAAGGCCATGAATTTTATTTACAAGAAGCGCGGGCAGCCTGTTCTTTACCTGTTATTCGTAAAGACTTTATTATTGATCCTTATCAAGTATTCGAAGCGCGGGCGATTGCCGCTGATTGTATTTTATTAATTGTTTCGGCGCTGAATGATCAACGATTGCTTGAATTGAGCGATTTGGCGATGCAGCTCAATATGGATGTATTAGTAGAAATACATAATCTTGCTGAACTTGAGCGGGCATTATTTTTGAATTTGCCGCTTATCGGCATTAATAATCGCAATTTAACTACCTTTGAGACATCACTTGATACGACTTTAGATCTATTAGGCTGTATACCTGAAAATCATACGGTCATCACAGAAAGCGGTATTCATACAGCAGCGGATGTGGCATTAATGCGCGAACATCATGTTAATGGTTTCCTAGTGGGTGAAGCCTTTATGCGCGCTAAAGATCCAGGGCTTCAACTCAGTACACTTTTCAACAACTAATGAACAAATTATTCAAGTAGCAGCTCTATCTACTCGGCTTTACTTTGTATCATCAAATAAAATCAGGGTTTTGCCATGAGACCATAAAACACCGTCATTTTGCAGTTGTTTTAGAACTCGCCCTGCCATTTCACGAGAACAACCGACCATACGGCTGATTTCCTGTCTTGTAACCTTAATTTTCATCCCATCAGTGTGTTTCACGGCATCAGGCTGTAAAGCCAATTCATTCAACGCGGCCTCTATCCGACCCGCTACATCTAAAAAGACTAAATCACTCACTTTTCTAGTCGTGGACAATAAACGTCTGGCCATTTGCTCCGCAAGAAACTGCAGTAAGGTTGGGTAGCATGCTTTTAATTGAGTATCGGATAACAATTTTAGGTGTTGGTATGAAATTTCTTCCGTTTTACAGTCCGTCCTAGCTCGAACAGTCACACTTCGATCAGCAACATCGGAAAACATACCTACTTCACCTAAAAAATCCCCCTGATTAAGATAAGCCAGTATCAGTTCTTCACCCTCATCATTTTCCATAGTGATTGATACGGAACCTTCACGCAAATAATACAAACTATTAGCGTCATCACCTGGACGAATCAATATAGATTTAGCCAAATACTGCTTACTGTGACAACAATGAAAGAAGTCGGCTAAGCCTTCTTCTAACGCTTTGTATTTCAAATAATCCATGATTTTACCTGCGACATAAGTGGATCCGCGTCATTATATAGCGTTAATAATAAACTAACACTGCCTTCAAGCAAGCTAATATGTCAAAATTAGTCTTATTTACTAAAAATTAAGAGTACAAAATAATGAAGGCAAGAGTCAAATGGGTTGAAGATGTGATGTTCTTAGGGGAGTCTGGCACTGGACATACTATTGTTATGGATGGTCCAGAAAACATGGGCGGACATGGTACAGGAATGCGGCCAATGGAGCTATTATTGTTGGGTTTAGGTGGATGTACCTCATTTGACATGGTGCAGATATTAAAAAAAGCGCGGCAAGATATTCGTGATTGTGTGGTCGAAGTAGACAGCGAACGTAGCGAAGATATTCCTAAAGTATTCACTAAAATTCATGTTCACTACAAAGTCACTGGAAAAGATTTAAAAGAAACACAAGTTAGACGTGCGGTAGAGTTATCAACAGAGAAATACTGTTCAGCATCGCTCATGTTGGGAAAAACAGCTGACATCACCCATGATTATGAGATAATAAATGTTGACTAGTGCAAGTCAAGACAGCTTCGAGCGTATTGAGCAAAGTTATTTAGCAACATGGTGCCGTTTGTATCCAGAAGCAGCATTAGATGCAGGCATTAGTGACTATGCGGATAAACTAAGCGCACATGATAATGAAACTATTGGCATTCAAATTGTACTCAATGAAAAATGTCTGGCAGCACTCGATGAAATTAATATCAGTGAACTCGATGCCGAACACCAGATCAATTATCAAATATTGTATAGCCAGGCCAATTTAGAGCATCACACTTTAATGGAACATGATTGGCGTCATCGTGACCCCACTCGTTTTTTACCTATTAATGCCCTAGATCAACTCACGCTCAGACCCGTTAATGATTTTAATTATGCATTAAAGTCACGGTTAATGGTGATACCTAACCATATTCGAGAGGCTAAACACTTTTTAGCCACTGCACCCGCCCTTATTCCTCCAGTATGGTTAGAAATGGCCCTGGCCGAAGCCGAAGCAGGTGTCAATTACTGCCATCAGATGCATCACCATCCCTTAGTATATGATGCATTGACGGAAGATAATGAAATAGAACAGGCTATTGCAGACGCCAGTCAATCTTTAGCAGGTTTTGTACAAAGCTTAAAACAGCTATTGCCATTCTGCGAAGGTGATTTTGCATGTGGGCGTGCCCAGTTTGAGCGCTTATTACACCAACAACATTTTTTACCGATTAATACACAATCTTTACATGCGTTTGGTCAACGACTATTTGACAAAACTCAACAATTATTAACAGCAGAATTAGCTATCAGCAAGTTAACGCTAGCTGATATTCAACAACAACATCCCGCTGCTGACCAATTATTAACAAGCTATCAAGATGAAATGAAGGCGGCTGAAGCATTTTTACGTGAACAAGACTTAATTACAATGCCCGACCAGCAGCTACTTAATGTGGTTGCCACGCCCAAATTTTTACAGCACCAAATTCCCTTTGCAGCTTATTTAGATCCTAGCATTGCTGACGTCCTACAAACGGGCTATTACTATGTCACACCAACCAGAGACGATGCTGAATTAAAAGAACATAATCTAGCGGCGATTAGTCAAACTAGTGTTCATGAAGCATGGCCTGGACATCATTTACAATTTGTAACGGCTAATCACTCGGCAGAAGGTTCTGCGCTAGTACGTAGACTAAATCCAAGTGCTACATTATATGAAGGCTGGGCACTTTATTGTGAACAAATGATGCTGGAACAAGGCTTTGAACGTCATCCAGGCCAGCGTATCATCATGTTGCGTGATCGCCTCTGGCGAGCTTTACGTATCATAATTGATGTTGAAATTCACACGCAAAACTTGTCACTCTTGGACGCCGCACAAAAAATGGTCGATGCACTTGGTTTCAGTCACGATCAAGCTATAGGCGAACTAAGTTGGTACAGTCAATCACCGACCGTCCCAATGAGTTATGCTGTCGGTTGGGCACTCATAAACGCCCTACGTGACATTATTAATCCCGCAAACAATGCCGAATTGAAAACTTTTCACGATAAATTATTAGCGAGCGGCTCTATCGCTTTACCGCTGGTAATTCAGCATCAGTTTGGTGAAAATATCTGGTTAAAATGTTGCCAACATGTATTTGGAGAACAAACATGAAACGACCACCAGCTACTGGTGGCATGCGACATATTGCACTATATGTCCACGCTCTTGAAACCTGTGAACACTTCTATGTTGAATTACTTGGCATGCAGGTCGAATGGCGCCCCGATCCTGACAACGTCTATCTAACATCTGGCAATGATAACCTTGCTTTACATCGTGCGAATACTGAGTTTGATACTAGTGGCGCTCAAAAACTAGATCATATTGGTTTCATTATCAAAACAGCAGAACAAGTTGATGAGTGGTTCGCATTTTTAAGTCATCACGCTATTACTACTCGCCAGCCACCACGCACACATCGTGATGGCGCGCGAAGTTTTTATTGTTACGATCCTGCTGGAACAATTGTCCAAATCATTTATCACCCACCTATTTCATAAGACAAACACTATGAACGTATATATCTATAAAAGTAGTCGTAAATCTGGGCTATATATTTACATCACTCAAAAAGATGATTTTTCAGAGGTACCACAAGCCTTATATGACTCAATGGGAAAAGAACCTATTTTTGTAATGGAAATCGAACTGACAGCTGAACGTAAATTAGCACGTGAAAATGTTGAGACCGTGCTTAAAAACCTAGAAACGAAAGGCTTTCATTTACAAATTCCTCCTCCTATAGCTAATATCATTGATTTTAAGGAACCGGCTAAATATGTGAGCTAAAGCATCACTCTCTTTTCTTAACATCTACCTCACAAAAAAAGCCTTAATCTTTAAAGATTAAGGCTTTTTTTAAACACCTACTCTGATTTACAGAGTAGGTGTCACAATTGACGTTTAT
>JBLIKM010000043.1:0-9838 GCA_047636295.1 Methylophagaceae bacterium | reverse complement strand
GATGGTTTAGGTGCGGTAGGGGCTTACAAAGCGCTATCTAGCTGGACTAACTTGGGTGGTGTTTTAAGCGTATTTAGCCTATAAGACCTTTATTTATTAATCTTTTTTAATAGATAAAATTGTAATAAAGAAGCCCGGCACGTGTGTCGGGCTTTTTTTTATAATTATATAACCCCACCTATCAATTAAATGATCACGATAGGGATTTTTAATTGATAGGTGGGGTCATAGAGTAAGTTAGTCGTTTTGAACTTCTAATATAATTGAATAAGGAATTAATATGACAATAACTCGGGTATTTTCATACCTCTTTGCAGGATTGATATGTACTATTACGATGGCTCACGCTGCAGACTTTAAGCCATTGCCAGGGCAAACTGCCGTAAGAGTCTGCGCCGATGAATTTAACTTACCATATTCAAATAAAGCATTAGAAGGTTTTGATAATAAGATTGCTGCAATTGTTGGTGAAGAATTGGGATTGCCAGTTGAATATTATTGGTTTCCACAGCGGATTGGTTTTGCTCGCAATACGATGAACAAAGTTGATCCTCAAACAGGCTTGTTTTTGTGTGATGTTGCGATGAGTATTCCTGCAGAGCGTGGATTATATTTACCAACAACGCCTTACTATAGCTCTATCGATGCTATGATTTTTCGGACAGGCGAAGGGTATGAGTTAAATGAAATTGGTGATATTGCTAAATTAAAAGCGCAAGGTAAAGCACTTAAGATAGGCTTGTTTGATCGGGCAATAGCAACAGAAACTTTGATAAAAGACGGCGTTGCAGATCAAATTCAATATTTTCAAATGATGACAGGTGATGCGCGTGTTAATAGCGGTCGAATAATTACTGAAGAATTAGCTTCTGGACGTCTTGATGTAGCGTTTGCATGGGGACCTGTTGCAAGTTTTTATGCCAGTCAAACTGATGTCGCTATGAAGGTGGTACCACTTAATGAAATTGGCTCAGATTTTGTGTTCAGCTTTGGAATGGGTGTTCGACCACAAGATACTGAATGGAAAAACTTGCTAGACCAGATCTTAGAAAAACGTAAAGATGATGTCGCGGCAATTATTGCTCAATACAATATGCCATCATTAGCTAATGTGAAACAGACGGTTAATACAAAACGAGCTGTATACACTATTGAAAAGGGCAAGGTTGATAATAAAACATTCGTAGGCTGGCGTTTATTTAATTCAACATGTTTTGTTTGCCATGGCCAAGATGCAACGGGAACAGATATAGCACCTAATTTACTTACACGTCTTGAAGGTATGAGTGAGTTTAAGTTTAGGAGGGCAGTGTTAAATCGCTACTTTTCTAAGGTAAATTTAGATGATCCAGATCGTCGTTTAGCATTTTTAAACCAAGTTGCTGGTGAACAAGGTGTCACTAATTTTAAAATGCCAATGTGGTCAGACGAGCCAAATATTCGTCCACATATTAGTGATCTATATGCGTATTTGAAAGCGCGTTCTGATGGTGCTTTAGGTGAAGGGCAGCCAGGGAAAATCGAAGAATAAAATGCTGTTAATTATCGTGGTTACTCAACGGTAGCTGCGATAATTGACTTTAGGTTGTCATTTATCTTTAATGCAAACTCATTTTGTTTGTCATTTGATGAGTGTACATTCATCAGTTTCGTGCTGACAATAATACCTTTTGATGCCTCTTCTCGGACGGCAATAGCGCATGGCATCTCGTTAATAAGATCTGAATTAATTTCAAGCATTTCTTTGGCATAAGTGATATTGCAGAAATTAGTAATAACGGAGAGTGGAAAGTTCTTTTCTCCACGGTCACGAACTGCTTGACCAATATGACTGCGATGAATAATACGGTAGTTATATTCTGAAATAGCAAGATCAAGATTCATTAATGTATCTTCAAAGCTATATTCACTATTCAGTTGGTATATATTAACAGCATCATTTTTTGAGCAACCTACGACGGCAGTAATTATCAATGCACATAAAATGGAAACCTTTATAAATCGTTTGGTAGTCATAGTTTAACTTTACGGTAAAATGAATATAATGCTTAAGAATAACATTAAATAAAGAGGAATGTGATAGTGAAAAATATATGGTTTTCAGTGATTTCAATATGCCTATTAATGGGCTTTACGGTCAATGTGTCTGCTGTGACGGGATTTTCTGAAGTTAATAATGAACTTTTTGATAAAGCTCATTTAAAAAATATTACGGAACCGACAATTTTGCACTACAAATATATGCGAACGAGTTTTGTAGATGGTCCTCGTGAAGATACCATTGATGTGGTGGTCAGTAATATTCGAAACACAGGCCGCAAAGATACACATTTTGAATTTTTCACTGGCAAGAATAAGCGTCCTTATTTAGATCGTGAAAATCAGCAAGGAAATAGTGTTTTTGTTTTCTTTCTTGAATATGATGTACATGAACTCAAACGTTTAACGGGTGGTGACTGGCGATATTTCCAACGTAAAATTCGTTGGGCCTTAGCCCAAGGTGCAGATAAAAAAGAAATTGAGATTGATTATGAAGGAAAAAAAGTAAAAGCGGTGCAGCATATCATCCAACCTTTTATAAACGATCCTAAGAACTCACGCTATCCCTTATATGCAAGCAAATATTATATTTTCACCTTGTCTGAGGCTATTCCGGGTGAAATTTATCAGATAAGAACCGTCGTGCCTGATGGTAAAACATGGCAGGAAGGTGATGCCATACTTACTGAAGAGACGGTAACCTTTAGTGGCTTTGACAATCTATAATATATTATTTTTGAGAGAAATCGAAAAGCGGGCATAACAGCCCATTTTTGCTACTTGTCGCTATGTTTAAGCGTTTTAATTCACTCCAAGCTACCTTGTTATTGCATGAGTTAAGTTTCATTTTACTGCTGCTAATAACGGGAGCAGTAGGAATAATATGGTCGGTATCATGGCAGAATAGTTCAGAAGAGTCCTTACGTATAGGATCAATGAACACCACGATGCAGAATATACGTGGCGATGTTTATCGACAGTTAAAAGAGGTGTTTGACGCTACTTTTTTACATGATAATGATGCGTCTAAGGAATATCTAGCATACTCGTATTCGATACAAGGCTATTTACTAGATTTGACGATATTAGCTAACGACGAACAAGAGTTGCGAGCTGTCCAACTGGTTGATAATGCTTACGATGCCTTTCATACTAAAACAGAACAGTTGCTTAATGATGGTAATGCGATTATCGATCGTCAGGAGTTGCTTGATAAAGAATTAGAAAAATATACCTTTGCTCAATTAGAACACGCGTTTAAAAACTTAGATCAGATGCTCAATAACAAACAACGTGCATTATCACTATCAAAACAACAGTGGTCGCAACGTTTAAGCTGGTTAGCCCCTATCCCTGTGTTAATCGCTATTGGCTTATTGTTGCTTGCACGCCGATTTGTACGCACAAATGTAGTGTATCCACTCACCGAGCTTGTCGAAGGGGCTAGATTAATAAGTAAGGGGAATTTGAACCACAAGGTTCCTGTTATTGGCGTATCAAACTTAGTCCGACTATCAGAAGCAATCAATAGTATGGCTTCTGAATTAGCCAATAGTCGTGATCGTCTAATTGAAACTAAAAAACAGGCAGCATTAGGCGAGTTAATCCCTCTAGTGGCGCATAATATTCGAAATCCTTTAGCAGGGATTCGAGCCGCTTCGCAGGTCGCACGAGATGAAGACGTGTCGGGCTCCACGCGCGATACTTTGACTGATATTATGGTGGCCGTTGATCGACTAGAACGATGGGTAACCTCTTTATTACGTTATTTACACCCCATAAAACCACACTTAACTAATACAACGTTGATAGCGGTGACTGATAATGCCTTATCACTGATCGAGTTACAGTTAGCGGATAACAACATTTCTTTACAGCGCGTGGGTTGGGAGTTAAAAGCGGTATCTCTACAACTAGATATTCATTTGTTTGAACAGGCCATTTTTAATTTAGTTCAGAATGCTCTAGAAGCATCATCTCCAGGCAATGTCATTCAACTTGTTTATCATCAATATAAAAATAAAGTATCACTAATGATTCACGATCAGGGGCAGGGTATGATATTTGACCCCGTGGCGGAGCAAGTGACCGATGGTGAAGTTAAACGTTTAAGTTGTGGGCTTGGCATACCATTTTCATTAAAAATAATTAAGCAACATGGCGGACGTTTAGAATACGACAACTTTGGTATTGACGGTACCTCTGTCACCATAACGCTAGACGCTTAGAATTGCAGATAAGGTGAAAAAGACATTATGATAAATGTGTTATTGGTAGAAGATGAAACATTATTTGCCAAATCTGTATTGAGGCGTTTGGTTAAAGAAGGCTATCAAGGCAGTATAGTTTTAACGATAGCGGGTGCACGTGAGGCAATAAATGCAGAGCTTCCTGACCTTTTACTGCTAGATATTCGGTTGCCTGATGGTAATGGTCTCGATTTATTAGCTGAGATTCGTTCGCGAGATAATGTCAGCTGGAAATCTTTGCCAGTGATTGTCATGACGGCCTATGGCGAATTAGATGATGCCATTACAGCGATGAAACTGGGCGCGACAGATTATTTAAAAAAACCGGTTGATCTTGATGAGTTGGTGTTAACGATATCGAAAGTTCTGGCAACGCAACAAATCAAACAACAGTTAAGGTATTCACATGTTCGTGATCAACAAGCATTAGATGCTATCGAGATGATCGGAACAAGCCAGGCAGCAGATGATGTCCGCCATCATCTCGGCCGAATTGCACAATTAGTGGCAAATAGTAACAATAGTCATCCTGTCATGTTGATTCGTGGTGAGACAGGTACGGGAAAGGATGTAGCAGCTCGCCTATATCACCAACTAGGCGATTGGCGTAGACAACCCTTTGTGCATGTTGACTGTGCATCATTACCCAGTGAATTAATTGAAGCTGAACTTTTTGGTTATGAGCGAGGTGCATTTACCAATGCACATCAAGCTAAAGTAGGTCTGATCGAAGTAGCTGAAGGCGGCACCTTATTTTTAGATGAAATAGGTGAATTACCATTAGTCCTGCAAGCAAAACTATTAAATGTGATTGAACGACGCGTCGCCAGACGACTAGGTTCAACTAAAGAATACCCTGTATCAGCACACTTTGTAGCGGCGACAAATCGTAATTTAGATGACATGGTCGCTGAAGGTTTATTTCGTTCTGATCTCTATTTTCGTTTAAATGTATTAGAACTTGAGCTGCCTTTATTATCTGAACGTAGTGAAGATATTCCACTTTTAGCTCAACATTTTATAGAAAAGAGTGCTCGACGTTACGGATTAAAACCACCTCAATTACTCGATGATGGCTTACAGTCTTTGCTGCTCTATTCATGGCCGGGAAATATAAGGGAGTTACAGCACGTGTTAGAACGAGCTGTAATGCTATGTCGAGATGATAAAATTCAGGCTGAAGACTTAATTTTGAAGATGGGCCGATCATCTAAAGTAGAGACGAGTGTATTACCGATGCAAAATGAGCTGGAAAATATGACTTTAGATGAGGTTGAAAAACATCTAATCGAGCGCGCTTTGCATAGGACAACGAATAATGTGTCACAAGCTGCGAGAGCATTAGGCCTCACACGTATGGCAATGCGTTACCGTATGGATAAATATAAACTGTAAATAGCAGCTAATATTTTCAGCGCGTATTACTTAACAATTTTCAGCCCTGGCCGTTCTTTTTTAACCGCTTGTAGTGATTGCTTAGGTGGTGGAGTGTCATCACTAGGAAAAAACATGCCCTCATTATTTTCTTTACCGTAAATGGATTGTACCGCGATAATAGGAATGAATAATTCCATTGGTTTTCCAGAAAAACGTGCAGAAAAGCTAATCCAGTCATTGTCTACGTGGAAATTTTGTACGGCACCATCTGAAATATTTAACACGATTTTATTATCGTTTATATACTCTCTAGGGACTTGTACACCGTCATACGCAGTATTAACTAATAAATGAGGGGTCATCTGATTATCCAGTAACCACTCATATATTGCTCTTATCAGGTAAGGTTTTTGTGGTGTCATTCGATTATCTCATTTCTCGTTCAACATCGCTCAAACTTGCTTGAAAGCTATCGCGAGCAAAAATTCGTTCAGCATACTCTTCGACTGCTTTAGCTTTGGCGGAGAGTTTGATACCTAAAACAGGTAACCGCCACAACAGCGGAGCTAAGCTGCAATCTAATAAAGAAAATTCATCACTCATAAAAAATGCTGATTCTTCAAATAGTGGCGCTAATACGGTCAGATCTTCTTGAATAGTTTTACGTGCCTTACTTATTTTGCTTTTTTCTGTACCGATGAGGATTGGCCACAGAGAGTACCAATCTTTATCAATGCGATGCAACATTAACCTTGCTTTAGCACGAGATGCCGGATCAACAGGCATTAATGGTGGGTGTAAAAAGCGTTCATCAAAGTAATTAATAATGATATTGGCATCATACAAGACAAGATCGCGATCAATAAGTGTAGGGCTTGTGCCGTATGGATTTACTGCTGCAACATCTTCAGGCCATTGGCCATCGATGATATCTTCAATATTTGCAGTAATGTTTTTTTCATGCATGACAATACGTGTGCGGTGGCTAAATGGACATGATGGATCTGAATACACGGTCATCATCGCGCGGCGATTACTATTGGCCATTTGGGTAACGCTCCTAAAGATATTTTAGCTGCGAAATATCTGTGGGTTATTGTTCATAATGAAAAAGAGAAAGAGAGCAAGCTCTCTTTCTCTGAATACTACACTTTAGGTATTAGTGTATATCT
Organism: Methylophagaceae bacterium; assembly: GCA_047636295.1. GTDB lineage: Bacteria > Pseudomonadota > Gammaproteobacteria > Nitrosococcales > Methylophagaceae. Next base: position 3,000 of record JBLIKM010000043.1, on the reverse strand, counting down.
CTCCAAAATGCTTTCTTCATTGGATAGGCCACAAGGAAGAATAAGAATAGATACAATAATACCCATTTACCGAGTTCTAGACGTTGAATTTTTGATGGTTCTCCAACATAGGCTAAGAAATTCACTAAATCTGCCACCATGACGTCGTAGTCATAGGGAGATAATGAGCCTTCGCTAGTATGGCTTAGATGGCCGGTTTCTTCATCATGGTTTAAATAACCTTGTTGTTCCCACAAAACATGTGGCATTGCGGCATCAGGGAATACCAAATTATTGGTACCTACTGGTCTAGTCTCGTCGACATAGAATGTCCGTAAGTAAGTGTTTAACCAAGCAGTGCCACGAGAGCGAGAAATGACAGAAAGATCAGGTGGTGTAACGCCAAACCACTTTTTAGCATCGTCAGCACGCATAGCAACGGTCATGGTGTCGCCTATTTTTTCTGATGCAAACATTAAGTTTTCTTTCACTTGAGCATCGCTTAGATCGAGATCTTTAGCCATACGGTTATAACGCATGAAAGAAGCTTGGTGACAGCTTAAACAATAGTTAACAAACGTTTTAGCGCCACGCTGTAATGATGCTTTGTCAGATAAATCGACCTCAACATCATCGAGATGAATACCATCAGTACTCGCCATGAGCTGACCAGAAATCATAAACAGGTAGCTGAAGAAAAATGCGAAGATTAAAGTTCTCATTTGAATGTCACCCTTTCTGGTACTGGTTTGTCTTTATCAAGGCTGGTGTAAATAGGCATTAGCACAAAAAATGCGAAATATATTACTGAGCAGATCCTAGCTAATAAGGTATATAACGGCGTGACGGGTTGCGTTCCAAGGAAACCCAGCGCCACAAAGCTAATCACAAATAATACGAGCGCGGTGCGAAAGTAAATACCACGATAGCGTATTGATCTTACTGGGCTGCGATCTAACCAAGGCAATAGGAACAGGAATACGATAGATAATCCCATGGCCACAACACCTGGAAATGCTGAACCAGCAATACTCGGTACTGCTCTTAAAATGGCATAGAAAGGGGTGAAATACCAAACGGGAGCAATATGCAGCGGGGTTTTAAGTGGGTTAGCAGGTATAAAGTTAGCATCCTCTAAGAACCAACCACCCATTTCAGGTGCATAAAATAAGACTAAAGAGAAGATGAACAGAAAGACGGTTACACCGACTATATCTTTTACAGAATAATAGGGGTGGAAAGGAATGCCATCTAGCGGGATGCCATTTTTGTCTTTAAGTTTTTTGATTTCAACGCCATCAGGATTATTTGACCCCACTTCATGCAGGGCAATAATGTGGGCAACAACCAGGCCAAGGATAACCAAAGGAACAGCAATAACATGGAAAGCAAAGAAGCGATTTAGTGTTGCATCAGCCACCACAAAATCACCACGGATCCATAAGGCTAGCTGTTCACCAATAAATGGAATGGCACCAAATAGAGAAATAATAACTTGTGCGCCCCAGAATGACATTTGACCCCATGGCAATAAGTAGCCCATAAATGCCTCCGCCATCAGTGCCATGTAGAGGAACATACCAAATAGCCATACCAGTTCTCTAGGTTTTTTGTATGAGCCGTACATAATTCCACGAAACATATGTAAATATATAACAACAAAAAAAGCAGATGCACCCGTAGAATGTAAGTAGCGTATTAGCCAACCCCATTCGACATCACGCATGATATATTCGACTGAGGCAAAGGCTAGCGCGGCATCAGGTTTATAGTGCATTGTCAGGAAAATACCTGTGACAATCTGCAGCACCAAAACGAGTAATGCTAATGAACCGAAGAAATACCAAAAGTTGAAGTTTTTTGGTGCGTAATATTTAGAGAGGTGTTCTTCCCACATTTTTGTGGCAGGAAAGCGAGCGTCTATCCAGCCCATTAAACTAGAAAGCATTATGCAGCTCCTTGTGCGTCTTCACCGATAACAACATTATTGTCACCTAAGAAATGATAGGGAGGGACGACTAGATTTTTTGGGGCAGGCATGTTTTTAAATACACGTCCTGAAAGATCGTAGCGAGAACCATGGCATGGGCAGAAAAAACCACCTTTCCATTCAGGGCCAAGATCTGCTGGGGCTAATTCAGGTCGGTAGGTTGGTGAGCAACCAAGATGTGTACAAATACCGACTAGTACAACAATTTGATCGCGAATAGAACGATTCTCATTTTTGCAATATGCAGGTTGTTGTGAACTTGTATCACTTTCAGGATCTGCTAGTTGGTCATTAAGCTCGGATAGCGTTAGTAGAGATTCAGAAGAGCGGTTTAATACCCAAACTGGTTTGCCCCGCCATTCAACTGTTATTAATTGACCAATTTCCAGCTTACTGATGTCAACTTTAACAGGGGCTCCTGCAGCGCGTGCCTTAGCACTCGGTAACATAGAGAATACAAAAGGTACGGCAACAGCGGTGGCGCCTGCACCACCAACGACGACACTAGCTGCAGTAGTCAGAAATCGTCGTTTGCTGTTATCAACAGTGTGAGACATTAGAGGGGTTCTCCCAGCAGTAAATTATAAAATTATTGCAGACCAGAAGAATCGGGTCTGGATAAAAACTAGGAGATTTTATCATATACGCTAAGCTTTGGATCAAAAAAGCCCGCAATTAATGCGGGCTTTATTTTTGTGCAAAAATCGCTAAGGTTTATTTCAAGGCTTTTTTTGCTTTCTTAACTAGACGTTTTAAAGCGCCTTTTGGATCTGTTGCTTCAATATCATCTAAGTTTGTTGGTGTGCCAACAATGATTACGCCACCCATACCTGCACCCCAATGAGGGTCGCATTTGTAAAGATAAATGCCAGGTACTGTCAATGGTGGTGTTTGGAAATTTACCCCCATTGCTGAAGTCCAGCCTTCTGCACCTTCAGGTAAATAATGATGCTCACCGTCATTGTCTGTGAATACAGTGTTGGTGATATGACCGTTCATATTTTCCCAAGAAACAGTGTCACCAGGCGCAA
>JBLIKM010000042.1:0-9882 GCA_047636295.1 Methylophagaceae bacterium | reverse complement strand
GAATCAAATGGGCTTCACACTACTAGAAGTACTTATCACGCTGGTAATTCTAGCAATTGGCTTGCTAGGACTTGCAAGCTTACAAACCACTAGCATAAAGAGTAACTACAGTGCTTATCATCGTAGCCAAGCAACGTTTGGGGCCTATGACATCATCGATAGGATGCGCTCAAACAATAATTCTATTGGAAATTACTTAACAAGCTTTATGGCACCAACAATTGCTGTTGCACAAGCAGGCTGCTCCATTACAAGCGGGTGTTCTTCAGCACAAATGGCTCAAAATGATCTGTTTGAGTGGAATACTATTCTTGTCAATACCTTACCAGCAGGGGCAGGCACTATCACACTCGCAGGTTCCATTTATACAATCACAGTAAATTGGGATGACGATCGAAATGGTGCAGTTAATGCAAGTGACCCTAATTTCCAAGTGAGTTTTCAACCATGAGATACTCTCTTTCTCTTAAAAAAGAAATAGGATTTACTCTTATAGAGTTAATGATCGCCATTACGCTCGGACTATTACTTACTGCCGGCATGATTGGCCTATTTGTCAATTCAAAGCAGACATACCGTGTTCAGGAAAACCTCTCTCGCATGCAAGAAAATGCTCGATTTGCAATGGAATTTCTTATCCGAGATATCAGAATGGCGGATTATTCAGGTTGCTTAAGAGAGAGCCTTAGTAATGCAACAAATCATTTAGATACAGCGGGCACTAACTATGATGTAAACATCCATTTATTTGACAACAATATAGCAGGCACAAATGGTACAGCAGGTGCTAATTTAGCATTGGATTCGCCTGATAGCATTACCATAAGAACCGCTGTTGATAGTGGTTTATCAATAGAGTCCCCTTTTGGTCCACAAGCATCTGCAAACATAAAAGTAGCCGCTGGCAATACATTATCTCAAGGAGACGTTGTACTCATTTCCGATTGCACTCAAGCTGATATTTTCCAAATTAGCAATGCAAACCCAAGTAGTGGAACGATCGTCCACAATACGGGTAATAGTACAGAGCCAGGTAACACAAATGCAGGTATAGCTACGTGTCCCGGTGGAAGTGCACATTGTTTATCTAAAGTATATCAAGATGATGCATCAATACTGCGTTTAAGCTCAATGACCTATACCATTCAAAATGGTATAGGTGGCATGCGAGCCTTATTTAGAAATGGCGATGAATTAATTGAGGGTATTGAAAATATGCAAATACGGTATGGAGAAGATGCTAATGCTGATAATACCGCTGACTATTTTGTTTCAGCAGCCACAGGCGGCTTAGACATGAATCAAGTTGTAAGTATTCGTGTCAGCTTACTTGTACGTAGCTTAGATGACAACTTAACGACACAAGCTCAACCTTATACTTATAATACAGCAACAGTCACGCCTAGTGACCGACGGTTCCGTCAAGTTTTCACCTCGACGATTGCTGTACGTAATCGACTACCTTAAAGAAAGATTAATTATGCACTATTCTTCCGTTATATCTAAACAGTCAGGCGTCGTATTGGTTATCAGCCTAATAATGTTATTACTTCTAACTATGATAGGTATAACAGGAATGCAAGTAACGGGCTTAGAAGAAAAGATGGCAGGCAATATGAAGAACTCAAACACCGCGTTTCAAGCAGCTGAAACCGCCCTAAGAGACCGAGAATTATGGTTACAAACTAACAAGCCATCTGAAGACGATATAAACGCTACATCGCTCTGGCACTTAAATGCAACAGACAGTGACACCACTGATGCAACGCCATGGTGGCAAGAAAAAGATGCTGCTTGGTGGCCTGCGAACGGCATTATCTCAGCCTCTGTACCTGCTGGCGTTAAAACAGCACCTTACAGTATCGTTGAATATAAATATTTTAAGTTAGATGTACTCAATATTGGCACTACCACTATTCCATCGGGGCAACATTTTTATCAGATCACTTCTAGAGGAACAGGAGGTAATGATCAAGCCCAAATATTATTGCAAAGCATTACAGCATGGGGGAACAACTAATGACGTTTTATACTAAATCATCATTTATCTCTTTACTTTTTCTGTTCACTACAGTTGCCAGTGCAGCCTCTCTCAATGTGAGTAATACGCCTTTATACCTTGGTGGCAGCATCAAACCCAACATTATGGTGATGCTTGATAACTCAGGTAGTATGAAAACGCCTATGTACGATGCCTCTGGCTGGAGAGGATCGGTTCGAACAAGTTTTGACTCAAACATTGATTATTCTGGCATATTTGATGCGACCAAAAAGTATAAATATAATGCCAGCATTCTAGTCAATACTGCCGCATATGGCGGTATAGGAATTGATTCCACAAAAAAAGGTGCCTTTTATGAAACAGCCTGTACCCCTGCAGCAGGAGAACGAAGCTGTTGGAGTGGTCGTTACCTAAACTGGTTATCGGCCCGACGCATAGATGCCAGTCGAACAGTTTTAATAGGGGGTAAGTTAGAAAGTCGCACAGCATTTTCTTATGGCTCTGGTTATCAATATAAAATCGTTGCCAATAATGAATATGCAGATGATACCTTTGGTGGCAAACTATCAAATAGTGATAACTTCAGTCCCGTTCCGAACGACCAAACTGTAATGGTGACCTCGCCAGCCCATGAGAATGGCGGCGCACAAATGAGCCTTTATGATCCCTATGCAAAACTTAATGTGGTGGGAGGTAGTGGTAATGGTTTAATGTATAACGCAACTAATACTCAAATTGGCGAATTTGGTCAAGTTGATATATTAGCAGACGTCAACAATTCAGGAGTACTCAAGAATGCGTCATGGACAAGTGTCACTTTTTCTCAAAGTTATGCAAGCCCCGTTGTTATAGCAAAGCCACCATCTTTTAATGGTGGCGATCCTGGTCTTATCCGCATAAAAGATGTTACGGCTACCGGGTTCAAAATTTCCTTTCAAGAATGGCCATACAGAGACGGTAACCATACTACCGAACAAATTTCATATTTAGTAGTAGAGGCGGGCTCACACACTCTACCGGGTGGACATCGCCTTGATGCAGGACTAACATACACAAGTGCTGATTCTGGCAGCTCCTGTACAAATGGCAGCCCAGAAAGTCCAGACTCTGTCGCTTTTTCTGCTTTCCCATCCAGTCCCATTGTCATCGCTGCAACAATGACCCATCTCAATCCTGATGCTGTTAATGTTAGAGTGTCTTCGATTAGCACTACTGGATTTGAAGTTTCTTTACAACAACAAGAAGATGTTACTTCAACATCTCTATCAGCAGAAAAAATCGGTTATATAGCAATAACACCTGGAAAATCGGTTGATACAACTAATCAATGGTTATTGGAAGCTGACACCAAAAATAACGTCGATGAAGATGATAAAACAATAACGTTCTCATCATCCTTTTCATCTACCCCAGTATTTCTCGCAGGTATGACATCGATAAACGATGCCGATCCTGCTGTCTTAAGACTTAAGAACATTAACGCGTCTACTGCCAAAATTTTTGTAGAAGAAGAAAAATCTTGTGACAATGGACAAGGCCATGGCAATGAAGATGTTAATTATATTGCTTTGGAAGGGGGGAGTTCAGCACTCAATCTCGCTTTAGTCACCGCTACCGAACCTGTCGGACTATTACAAAAAATCGCACCTGATGTGCGCTTAGGTACCTCTTTTTACCGCTACCCTCCTAATGAAAATAACATTTACAACGGTGTTACAACCCAAGGGGGAACACTTCGTTTCAACATTCCAAATAATCCATTTGTAAAAAAACCATCCGCTACAGGTGGTGGTGGCTATCGTAATCTAAATGGTTATATTACAACCCCAATTGCCGATATTGTTGACTCGCTTGAGCATTACCCGCTAATTTGGGGTACGACTCCTCTAGCTGAGAACTTATGGGAAGTTATTCAATATTTTGAACAAGACACGCCTCACTACAGCGATGTTGCTACTGGCTTCAAAGATTTTGATTTAGCTGATATCAGTAACCCAGAAAGAGACCCGTATTATTATGCTGAAGTGGGTAAAAAACTATGGTGTGCCAAATCAAGTGTTATTGTATTTACAGATGGTTTTCCATTTAAAGATGCTGATGTCCCCTTATCAGTTCAGGACTACGATGGAGACAGTGCGAACGATGATAACGTCAGTACAAATGTTAACGCCCAGGGTAGGGATAATTTAGATGATGTTGCCTATTGGGCTTTTTGTGATAAAAGCAAAGGCACGTGTTTTGATAACCCTGCATCAGCTACCCGTAAGGCTGTTAATGGTTCGCGTGATTTAAGATCAGATATAACGGGTAATACATCGGATAAAGGGCAGTTCCTTCAAGTTCATACCGTTGGTTTTGCTGATGGAACAATTCGACCTATATTGCAAGATACCGCAGATAACGCTGGCGGTTTTGCCTATGCAGCTGAGGATGGTAATGCATTAAGAACGGCCTTAACAGAGGCATTCACTGCAGCAGCAGCAGTCAGCTCTGCATCATCTGTTGCACTAAACTCTGGATCGATTTCAGGCAATAGTAAACTGTATCAAGCACGATTTGATAGCAGTAGTTGGGCAGGTCAGTTACTGGCGTACCCTATCAATGTTGATGGCACTTTAGGTTCACTATCTTGGAATGCGGCTTCATTGATACCTGCTCCCGCTAGCCGCGTATTATTTACTCACAATGGTACCTCAGGTGCGCCGTTCCAATGGAGCACTGGAGGTATTTCAACTAGTCAAAAAGCCCTATTGGCAAATGATATTAATGTTTTAAATTACCTTCGTGGTGTACAGTCTCTAGAAATTGCTAATGGCGGTAGCTATAGGAACCGCAGTACAGTACTTGGTGATATAGTTCATTCTCCCCCTTCTTTTGTTGGTCCTCCATCGGCTAGTTATCCAGACAATTGGGGCTCCGGTGCTGATGAAAACTCAGCATTATATTCAGCATTCAAAACAACACACATTAACCGCACGCCTATGGTTTATGTCGGTGCAAATGATGGAATGTACCATGCTTTTAACGCCTCAACAGGGGTTGAACAGTTTGCTTATATACCAAGCGCTGTCTATGGCCGATTAAATAACTTAACTAACTCAAATTTGACTCATAATTACCTTGTTGATGGACAATCGACCATCGTAGATGCTTTTTTTGATAGTGCTTGGCACACTGTTGCAATATCAACCTTAGGTGCTGGCGGCCAAGGTGTATTTGCATTAGACGTCTCAAGTTTAGGTGACTTTAATACCGAGGGAAATGCAAGCAGTAAGGTTTTATGGGAATTTACAGATGCCAATGATGCTGATTTAGGCTACACATTTGGCCAAGCCAGTATAGTCCGCTTACACACTGGCAAGTGGGCTGCTGTATTTAGTGGTGGCTATAATAATACTATTGATAACGATAGTGATGGTAGTACCAATGATAGCACTACAGGTAATGCCACACTTTATATCGTCGACATTGAAACGGGCGCTTTAATCAAAAAATTTGATACTAAAGTAGGTACAGCCCAAGATCCTACTAGCAATAATCGTCCAAATGGATTGTCTACCCCTTCTGTTATAGATATCAATGGTGATTTAATTGCTGACTATATATTTGCAGGAGATTTGTTTGGTAATGTTTGGAAAATAGATATCACAGGAGCTGTAGGCTCATGGGCTTTTTCATATAAAGCTGCAGGCAAGCCGGTACCTGTCTTTACAGCCTGTGATGGTAGTAGCTGTAGTGGTTCTAATGTTCAGCCAATTACCACACAAATACAAGTTTCGAAACATCCACAAGCCACTGGTTTCCTCCTTTATTTTGGAACAGGGCAGTATTTTGAAGTAGGTGATAATTCTAGCACGGGGCAAAATACTCAAAGTTTCTACGGTATTTGGGATAAAGCGGAGTCCTCTTTATCAACTTTCAGTCGCAGTAACCTTCTACAACAATCAATTCTGCAGGAGGTCACCGCAAGTACATTTAATCTACGATTGACCACTCAAAATATTATTGATTGGTCTACTGATTCAGGTTGGTATATAGACTTGTTTAATACTGAAAGTTCGAATACCAATAACTATGGTGAGCGTGTTATCAGTAATGCAATAGTGAAAAATGGACGCATCATATTTACAACATTGCTACCTCTTGAAGATCCATGTGAGTTTGGGGGCTCTGGCTGGCTAATGGAATTAGATTCGTCTTCAGGTGCTCGATTGGCTTATTCACCTTTTGATATAAATGGCGATGGTGTTTTTAATGTAGACGATTATTACCATAATGATACAAATAACAATGGAATTGTTGACGCTGGCGAACAGCTTATACCCGTTAGTGGCAAAAAATCGAAAGTAGGTATCATTTCTACGCCAAGTATTATTGATTCTCCTGATGGTGAGATTGAGTATAAATATACTAGTGGTTCATCTGGTGTTGTAGAAGTCACTGTTGAAAATCCTGGGGCCAATGTTTATGGCAGACAATCGTGGAGACAATTGGATTTCAATTAATAACAATAATTGGTGAACATATATTCAATTAAAGTAAGGTGTAAATTGATGGGATTAGCAAAACAAACAATGCGTGGATTTACGCTGCTTGAGCTTATGATTGTAATTGCAATAATTGCCATTTTAGCCTCTATTGCGTATCCATCCTATCAAGACAGTGTACGTAAGGCGCGACGTAGCACAGCTCAAGAAAACCTGGTGGAATTAAGTGCATATATGGAGCGAAAGTTTATTGAAAACAATCAATATGATGGCAACTCTGCTAGCGCTACTCTAGCGGCATCGGGTGTGACTAATACTTACTACGTATTTACACTCCCGACTTTCACTGCAATATCATATACATTAAACGCAGCGCCTCAGGGCACTCAGTCATCGGACAGCTGTGGCACTTTGACGCTAAGCCATGAGGGCATTAAAGGAGCGGCTATAGCGAGTTGCTGGCAATAAAAATGTAGCCATTTACTGTGACCACCCCTATGGCTTTTACTTAAAAGCTATAGGGGTTAAAAATTTATCGTTGGTAATACACGATAAAGCCACTGCACACAGACTAATGCAAAGATGCCTGCAATCACATCGTCAACCATAATACCTAAGCCGCCGTGAATGGCTTTATCAGCAAGATTAATTGGCCATGGTTTTAAGATGTCAAAAAATCGAAATAAGACAAAACCGATAACCATCCACTGCCAGCCAGCTGGCGCTGCAATCATGGTAATCAAATAACCAACAATTTCATCCCAGACTACCGCTGAGGGATCATTTTGTCGTATCCAGTCAGCTGATTTCTGACAAATCCAAATACCGGCTATAAAGGCGATGGCCACTATAGCTAAATATAATACTAATGATAAATCTTGCATCATCCAATAAATCGGCACGGCGGCCAATGTACCAAATGTACCAGGTGCTTTAGGTGCTAAACCTGAGCCAAAACCTAGCCCTAGAAAACAAGCAGGACGTTTGAGTAACTCTCGAAATGTAATCTTAGACGGGGAAGTGATCATAACCAGTACCTTTTAATGCAATCAATGCATCATCATCGTCAATAAAATAAATACCTTTGTCATCGGTAATAGTCCCGATGAGGGTACATTGCTCTTTGAAGTCTTGTTCAATTTGTGCAAAATATTGCGGTGGTACGATAAAACATAATTCGTAATCATCACCCGATTGTAAGGCAAAACGTTCAGCCGTTTTTCTATCCACTTTTGACATGGCCAATGATAACGGCAGTTTTGTTAGATCGAGTCTTGCACCGGTACCGCTTTTATCAAGAATATGGCCTAAATCTGCTAACAAACCATCAGAAATATCAATCGCTGCAGAAGCGATGCCCGCTAGTTTCTGTCCAATTTGAAGTCTTGGTGTGGGTTGCTCTAATCTTTGGCGAAGATACGTTTTATCTTCAACATTCAATGCCGCGTCATCCCACTGCTGTAAATGCAACTGCAAGGCAGCACCCGCATCACCGAGTGTTCCAGTCACATAAACCCTATCGCCAATTTGAGCACCACTGCGCCGTAACGCTTTTTCTGCTTGAACAAAACCATGAACTTGAATGCTAATAGTGAGTGGGCCACGCGTTGTATCGCCACCAACCAATTGAATATTATAATTTTTTGCTAATTTAGCCAAGCCTTGGGAAAAGCCTCTTAACCAGTTCTCATTCACTTCTGGAAGTGTTAAAGCCAAGGTAAACCAAGCGGGTTGTGCGCCCATCGCCGCTAAATCACTAAGACCTACTACCAGACTTTTATAACCTAAATGTTCCGGATCCACATCGGCAAAAAAATGAATGTTTTCAACAAGCGTATCAATCGACACTGCAATAACCTGATCGGCAGGGCATTGTAACAAAGCACAATCATCACCGATGCCTAACAACACATCGTCACGTTGGCTGCTGAGCTGTTCAAAAAAGCGTTTGATTAAAGGAAACTCAGATAATACTGCCATCAACGTAATCTCAAATATAAACTGTAGCTTGGTTTTTAGTCCCGCATGTCGGGTTGAAACCCAACCTACAGCTGCTCAAACAATAGAGCGCTTCCAACTCAAATTTAATATGTGGATTGGACTTTAGTCCAACAGGTCGGATTGAAACCTGACCAACATTTGCTGGTTATTTTTTATTACGACGTGCTTTTGATGCTTGGTACTCAACAGCACGTAATTTAGAGCCCATCTTATCTAAAACACCATTAACATATCGATGGCCTTTTTCACCACCAAATGCTTTAGCCAACTCAACGGCTTCATTTAATACGACACGATATGGGACTTCTGGACGGTGGATAAACTCATATACCGCCAGCCTTAATACTGAACTTTCAACCGGATCGATTTCTGCAAGACTACGATCTACCGCAAAGGCTAATTCACCATCTAGCGTGGCAAGCTCTTTTGATACACCTTCCACTAATGTAGCGAAATACTTCTGATCCATCTTTTCTGAGTTTTCTGCACTGACAAAATCTAAAGCATCTTTAGTGGTAGGCGCTTGGCCATTAACTAAAGCCTGATACAAAGCCTGCACAGCAGCGCGGCGAGCATGAGAACGCGGTAATCCACCTGCCATATTATTGCCCAGCCTCAATTTGACGAAGCATATTCACCATTTCAATTGTACCCATTGCTGCTTCAGCGCCTTTGTTGCCAGCTTTAGTACCTGCTCGTTCTATGGCTTGTTCGATGCTATCAACCGTCAACACACCAAATGCAACCGGAATATCAAGTTGTAAAGTCAGTTGACCCAAACCTTTTGAACATTCACCGGCCACAAATTCAAAATGAGGAGTTCCGCCACGAATCACTGCACCAAGTGCAATAATGGCATCATAGTTTCCAGTGCGACCCATGCGTTGTACGGCTAATGGAATTTCAACAGCACCAGGCACACGTGCTAGGTGAAGATCACTTTCGCTAGCGCCATGGCGAACTAGACAATCAATCGCGCCAGAAATCAAATTATCAACTATAAAGTCATTAAAACGACCTGCTACGATGCCTACTTTTAGCCCTTTGGCTGAGAAATCACCAGAAAATGTTGTAATATTTGTCATGATTAATTAAGAATCCGATACATAAAGAAGATATTGTACTTTGTTTAATAAATTAAACCTAACAGAACAACAGGATTATTAATTCTTAGGCTAATCTGTTGCTTTGTTTTTTGCATGGGGTAAACCTGCAGGATCTGCATCGACGGTAAACCATTGATAAGGTTCGAGATCAATACGCACCGCAGTAAGGTTTTCACCCCACACTGCCCCACTATCAAGTGAGAAAACATTGCCGTATTGACCTGTACCTAATGTCGACCAATGGCCAAAAACAATACGATCATTTTTGGACGCTCGATTAGGCATC
>JBLIKM010000041.1:0-9884 GCA_047636295.1 Methylophagaceae bacterium | reverse complement strand
TTTTTATATTTTTGTGCCAAAATCAATTTAATTCCAGCTAAGCACATTACTTCTGCAGTCCGAACAGCAATCGAACGCTGTGGATTAGGGGATATGACACAACGCCTGATTGCTAACTTATCAAAGGGCTATCAGCAGCGCGTTGGCATTGCACAAGCCATTATTCATACGCCTGCCGTGGTAATTCTTGATGAACCCACATCGGGATTAGATCCTATTCAAATCCGCGAAATTCGCCATTTAATTCGTGATATAGCCATTGAACACAGTGTAATTCTATCGACCCATATTTTGCCTGAAGTGCAGATGTTATGTGACCGAGTACAAATAATCAGTGATGGTCAGTTAATTTTTAATGACACCATCACAAGCTTAAATCAACAACGCCAAGCATCTAACTTGCTCTGTACATTGCTTTCGCCGCCACCATTGGCAGCATTGCAGAAAATTACAGGTGTTATCACCGTCGATGTATTAAATCCGACACAGTTCCGCTTGCATTACCAAGCTGATTTAAATCCTACTGCTGAATTACTGAATCATGCATTAACGCAGCAGTGGCAATTAACAGAACTGATGCCGGAACAACATTCATTAGAAGATGTCTTTATGAACATCATTCAACAAGAGTCAGTAAGTGTGGAGAAGACAAGCTAATGTTTTCGCTTGCTCGCATTGAACTTTACCGTTTATTTTTATCTCCTCTGGCATGGGTAATTTTAGCATTGTGCCAAATCCTTGTTGCTTATTTGTTTTTGACTCATATTGATTATTTCATCCAGATTCAAGGAAAAATTTCCGCTATTCCTGGTGCACCGGGTGTAACTGAAATGATTGCAATACCGCTATTAAATAACGTCGCCACTATCTTATTATTAATTGCACCACTTATCACTATGCGGCTTATTGCAGAAGAACGTCGTAATAACAGCTTGCCTCTATTATTTTCTGCCCCACTGTCCATTTTGCAAATTGTTATCGGCAAATATCTAGGCACTCTAAGCTTTTTCATTATCTTGCTTATGCTGCTTAGTTTAATGCCATTATCACTCAGCTTAGGGGCTGACTTAGACTATGGCGTTATTGCGGCTGGTTTATTGGGTTTAGCATTACTAGTGGCTAGCTTTACCGCTATAGGCTTATTTTTATCCTCATTGACGGCTCAACCCACTATTGCAGCCGTCAGTACCTTTGCCTCTTTGTTTTTATTATGGATCATCGATTGGGCGGGAAATTCAGCCATGGCGGCGGAAACATCGAATCTATTCAGCTGGTTATCATTATTAAGACACTATGAACCTTTATTACAAGGTGACGTGAATAGTAGTGACCTGGCCTATTTTTTAATTGTTATTGTGACATTTTTAGCATTAACTATTCGCCGACTTGATGCTGAACGACTTAATTAAAATGAATATCACGCAAAAAATACAACGCCAACTTAAACTGCAAAACATTATTTTTTATCTATTGCTGGTTATTGTAGTTGTATTATTAGCTCAGTTCTCAATTAAAACAAATATTCGCAGCGATTGGACAGCAAACAGTCGCCATAGCCTTTCGGATACCACCACTCATCTATTAACTCAACTCGATCACGCTATCACTATTCAAGCTTTCATCAGCCCAAGTAGTGAATATCGTCCTGCATTAGAATCGTTACTTTCAAGCTATCAAAGTCATAATACGCAATTGAAGGTGTATTATATCAATCCAGACTTCTCCCCGGATTTAGTGCGCGGACTTAAGATCCAACAACAGGGTGAAATGGTTGTCTCGCAAGGAAACATACAACAACACGTATTTGATCTATCTGAGCAATCGCTCACTAATGCACTTATCTCCGTCTCACGACAACAACAACAATGGCTCGTTTTTATTGAAGGTCATGGTGAACGTAGCCCGCTTAATGCCGCAAATTACGACCTCAGTGTTTGGGGCGATCAACTCAAGCAAAAGGGCTTTAAATTTCTACCACTAAATTTGGTTGAAAATAATAAAATTCCTAATAATGCCACTGCCGTTGTGATTGCAAGCCCTGAAACAACGTGGTTGGACGGTGAAATTGAAATTATCAGACATTATATTGCTAATGGCGGTAATTTACTCTGGTTAGCCGAACCAGATAGCAATCAATTCTTAGCAAGTTTAGCCGAGCAACTCCAGCTTGAATTTATACCCAGTATTGTTATCGATCCTAATGCAGAGCAGTTGGGAATCAAGGATCCGCAATTTGTATTGATTACCGATTATGCTAACCATCCTATCGGACAAGCAAGCCTTGGTGTAACAGTCTTTCCACTAGCCGTTGCCCTTGAACAGACACCAAATAACCATAGTGATTGGCAACATTTACCACTATTAACAGCACAAAAAAATGTCTGGAGTGAAACGACTCTAGCTAAGAAAGACGCTGAACCACCTTATGTTTTCGATCTCGGCGACGATACTAAAGGCCCACTTAATATTGGTTATTTGCTGACACGTACAAGGGAAAATAGCGAAAATAACACCGAACAACGGATCGTAGTCATTGGTGATGGTGACTTTTTATCCAATACTTATCTAGGCAACGGTAGCAACCTTGAACTCGGCATGGCGATAATGAATTGGTTAGCTGGCGACGATGATCTTATCCATATTCCCGTCAAGACTACTATAGATAATCAACTAGCATTAAATCATACACAATCGTTATTCATAGGACTTGGCTTTTTAATTGTTATGCCTTTATTGCTATTGGGCATAGGTTTATGGCTTTGGTGGTATCGACGTAGACAATGAAAAAAAGTTACCTCATAAACTTGATCCTTATAGCTTTAATTATAGGATTATATTGGTTTAATACTGACCATAAACCCGCTGTGACTGAACTGCCACCACTGAGCACCTTCGCCAGCAGTAGTATCCATAACATTACTATTTCTCGACCTGACATTGCTGATATCGTATTCGCAAAGTCAGCCTCAGGCTGGTTAATCACCCAGCCCATTAAAGCAAACGCAAACAAGTCACGTATTGAATTATTACTCAGCTTCTTAAATACCCCCAGTTATGCTCAAATAGTGGTTGACAAAGCTAATGCTCTTGCTCAGTTTGACTTAGAGCCGGCCAAGCTTGTTTTAACCTTAGATAAGTTTAAAGTGAATTTTGGTGGTATAGAAGCTATTAGCAAACACCGTTATGTATTAATCGATAATGTTATTCACTTAATCACTGATCGCATTACGCCATTACTGCGTGCTAATGCAACGAGCTTTATCGAAAACAAACTGATCCCTAGGGGGAGTATTATCACTAAGCTTGTCTTGCCAAAGCTTAATACTGATAATAGTATGTCAGCTGAATCAATCACCATCGAAAATAATAATGGTCACTGGCAAAGTGATTTGCCGGCAATAACAACTGACCGACTTACAGCCCTGGTTGAAAACTGGCAATATGCTTACGCCTTGCAAGTCCTTCCTAGCAAAGAAAATGAACCTGTAATTGCTGCAAGTCATAAAGTACAGATTTGGTTTAACAATCAAACATTGCCCGCAGAGTACACGTTAAAACTTAATAATAATGCCTTATTTATTGTTGATCCTCAGCAGCAACTTAACTATCAATTTACCTTGGCATCACTTGGCCAATTATTGCCCTCCCAAACCAGCGAACAGTAGCCTACATCATGCCTGAATTACCAGAAGTTGAAACCACACTCCGCGGTGTGGAACCTTTCCTCAAAGAGGCCAAGATAAGCCACGTCACGATACGAAATTTTTCACTTCGTTGGCCTATAGACCCAGAGCTTGCTGCGATTCTTACTGGCAAGACTATTTATCGCCTGTATCGTCGCGCGAAATATTTACTTTTCGAATGTGCTACTGGCACTTTAATTATTCATCTTGGCATGTCTGGTCGACTTCGGATCTTAAGCGTTAGTGACCACATCGCCGCCGAAAAACACGACCATTTTGATATGGCCGTCGATAATGGTTTTTTACTAAGATACACGGATCCTAGGCGATTTGGTGCGATTTTATGGACTGAAGATCCCGTTGAACAACATTCCTTATTTGCCCATCTTGGTCCAGAACCACTAACAGAATCGTTCAATTCCGCTTATTTGTTAGATAAATCAAAAACGCGTCGCAGCAGTAGCAAAACATTAATTATGGATGGCAAAGTAGTCGTTGGTGTCGGTAATATTTATGCCAATGAAGCATTATTTATGGCTGGAATTCATCCCAAAAAAGTGGCAAACCAGCTGACATTAAAAAACTGCGAGCAATTAAATACGGCAATTAAAGCCATACTTACACAAGCTATCAAAGCCGGTGGTACTACCTTAAAAGATTTCAGGAAAAGTGATGGTAAGCCGGGGTATTTTGCTCAACAGCTTAATATCTATGGTCGACAAGGCGAAGCCTGTGTTCGCTGTGGCAATGAAATTGAACATTATAAAGAAGCACAACGTGCGACCTATTATTGTCCAAAATGTCAAAAACTTAAATAAAATTTAGCTTATTAACCTAATCTATAAACTAATAATCACTACTGTTTTGAGAAAAAAACGGCCATCATTTCAATTTCGTCTGCGCTATAACCACTGGCATGATGTTTCATAACTGTCGAAGTGCGTTCACCACTGACAAATTGCTGCATTTGTTCAATAAAATAAAGTTTATCTACACCCGCTAAACTAGGCAAACCACCGACACTATGGCCATTTGTACCATGACAAGCCGCGCAAGATGATGCCAATAGTTCTACATTTCTTGTTTCTTCTGCAATTACCGTTGCGGCGGTAAAGCCCAACAGACATAAAACAATTAAATTACAACGCATGATCCACTCCTTAAAATCAGCCAAGAGTTATAGCCTAGGCTATAATGACCGCTTCATTATCATAATATAAATAACTCCCCATGTCTGAAACCCTTTTACTCGAAGACTTTATTCCTGACGAATCATCTGGAATGAGGTTGGACCAAGCACTTGCCCAACTTTTCCCTGACTACTCGCGAGGTCAACTGACAAAATGGATTAAGGCTGGATTTGTCACAGTAGATAAACAACAATTTCGTCCGCGTGATGCTGTTCTGGGTGGCGAACATATCGTCATCAATGCCCAAATAGAAGCCGTTGATGATACATGGATAGCAGAAGACATTAAGCTTGATATTATCCATGAAGACGAAGACATCCTAATTATAAATAAAGAAGCGGGTATGGTAGTTCATCCTGGTGCCGGCAATCACAATGGTACCTTAGTTAATGCCTTATTAAGTCACGCGCCAGAGCTAGAAATTATCCCACGAGCGGGTATTGTGCATCGTATAGATAAAGGCACCACAGGTTTGTTAATGATCGCAAAAACATTACAGGCCCATAATTCACTGGTAAATCAGTTACAAGAACGTACGGTGGATCGTGAATATCAGGCCATTGCTATGGGTGTCATGACTGCTGGCGGTACCGTTGATCAACCTATGGGACGCCATCCTATCGATCGCAAGCGTATGGCTGTCACGTCATCCGGTAAAACCGCAATTACGCATTACCGTGTTGCCCATCGCTACCGCGCTCACACCCATATTCGTTGTAAACTTGAAACGGGCCGTACCCATCAGATTCGTGTCCACATGGCACATATCCGTTATCCACTTTTTGGTGATCCCGTTTATGGCGGTCGATTAAGACTCCCTAAGAACTCAACAGAGGCATTTCGTGACGCCTTACAGGGATTCCGTCGCCAAGCTCTACATGCCGGCTCGTTAGGCTTTATTCATCCAGGATCGGGGGAGGAAGTTTCGTGGCAAATTGAAATGCCTGATGACATGCTCAATATTTTGGCGGCACTCGCTAAAGATCAAAGATTAAATCGTAATGAGAAATAATCCATGTGAAAAATAGAATTATCGTCCAGTTTTGTTGCTAGTTAAAATCACAACAATTAGAACGATAAGGCTAATTAAGCTGACTTGTCATAATAGCGATATAAAAAAAGGGGCGGATTAATAATCAGCCCCTTTTTTATTTAACCGTGTGCAACTTTTTTATTTCTTAGTAGCTGCTTCACGTTCTTTAGCATCTATAATGACTTGCTCAGAAATATTTCGCGGACAAGGACTATATTGTAGGAACTCCATAGAGAACTGACCACGACCTGAAGTCATTGTACGAAGCGTTCCAATATAACCAAACATTTCACTTAATGGAACGTCTGCTTTAATACGTACGCCTGTTGCACCTGCATCTTGTGATTTAATCATGCCACGACGACGATTAAGATCACCGATAACATCACCAACGTGATCATCTGGCGTAAACACATCCACTTTCATAATTGGTTCTATGATTTGTGGACCCGCTTTTTTCATTGTTTGGCGATAAGCACCCATTGCTGCTAACTCAAATGCCATTGCAGATGAATCGACCGCGTGGAAACCACCATCGACCAATGTGACTTTAAAGTCTAAACATGGATAACCGGCAAGTACGCCGCGATCCATCATTTTCTTAAAACCACCTTCAACAGCTGGCCAGAATTCACGAGGTACAGAACCACCGGTTACAACTGATTCGAATACATAACCACTGCCTGTTTCACCTGGCTCGATGATGTAGTCGATCTTACCGAATTGACCAGAACCACCTGATTGTTTTTTGTGGGTATAGCTATCTTCAGTACGTAGTGTAATTGTTTCACGGTAGGCTACTTGTGGCGCTCCTACGGTTACATCAACACCGTGTGTACGACGTAAGATATCAACTTTAATATCTAAATGTAGTTCGCCCATACCTTTAATGATAGTTTCGCCACTGTCTTGATCTGTTTCAACACGGAACGAAGGATCTTCTTTAATCATTTTTCCTAATGCGATACCCATTTTTTCTGATGCTGCTTTATCTTTAGGAGAAATTGCAATTGAAATAACTGGATCCGGGAAAACCATTGGTTCTAATGTCGCTGGGTTTTTAGGATCACACAATGTGTGTCCAGTTTGTGTATCTTTCATGCCCACGATAGCGATGATATCACCCGCGTGTGCAGTACTTAATTCATTACGATCATCAGCATGCATTTCTACCATTCGACCAACACGTTCTGTTTTGCCTGTGAAGGTATTAAGTACCGTATCACCTTTATTTAAAGTACCTGAGTAGATACGGATAAAGGTCAGCGCACCAAAACGGTCATCCATAATTTTAAACGCCAGTGCACGGAATGGCTTATCAGTATCAACAATCGCATATTTGCCTGTTGGTTCACCTTCTAAATCAACTTCAGGTTGAGGATCAACTTCAGTTGGGTTAGGCAAGTAAGCAACAACCGCATCCAATACCATTTGAACACCTTTATCTTTAAAGGCAGAACCACAGTATGTTGGGAAGAAATCCATTTTCAATGTACCAGAACGGATACATTTTTGAATAGCTTCAATTGATGGCTCTTCACCATCAAGATATTTTTCCATCAAATCATCGTCTTGCTCAACCGCTGTTTCAATCAACATTTCGCGATATTCTTCGATTTGTTCCGCCATATCAGCAGGTGGCTCTTCAACACGGAAAGCGGTTGTATCTTTTTCGTTATCCCATACCCATGCTTTACGGGTTAATAAATCAACACAGCCTTTGAAGTCTTCTTCGATACCGATTGGCAATACCATCACTAATGGATTCGCGCCCAATACATCTTTTACTTGTTTAATAACACGGAAGAAATCAGCACCCATACGATCGAGTTTGTTAACAAAGATAATACGTGAAACTTCAGAATCATTTGCATAACGCCAGTTAGTTTCAGATTGTGGTTCTACACCACCTGAACCACAGAATACACCTACACCGCCATCTAATACTTTTAGTGAACGATATACTTCAATAGTGAAATCAACGTGACCAGGAGTATCAATAACGTTAAGACGGTGACCGTTCCATTCACAGGTGGTTGCCGCTGATTGAATGGTTATTCCACGCTCAGCTTCCTGATCCATGAAATCCATTGTTGATTCGCCATCATGTACTTCACCGATTTTATGAATTTTACCGGTTAGTTTCAAAATTCGTTCTGTGGTGGTGGTCTTACCCGCATCTACATGCGCGAAGATACCAATATTTCGATATTTGGTTAAATCTGTAGCCATTGTGTCCGTCTCTGAAAATAATAATGTGTTACTAGAACACGAAAATAAACCCTAGCATTTTATACTAAATATCAAGTATCCGCATCCTTAAAACAAATTAAGCGTCAATATTCAATAAATCAGGATTTTATAGGATGAAATTATGTAACTGATACATACTAGTGAGTAATTACTGGCCAGTGCAATATCAGCGGTTTTTATTTAGTCTTTGCCTTTTAGTGCATCTTCTTTTCGTTTCATTGCTAACCATTGATAACGATATATAACACCTGGTACAGCCAAGACTAAAAAGGCAGAAAATGTCGTGACAAAAAATTCCCACTGTTGGGGAAAGACTTCACCAGAAAATTGTATCTCCGCAGCAATCGCGATCAATAAGCTTACAAAATAAAAGACGATTAGCTCTACTAATCTTAGCCATGACGATTTAACCTTAGTCAACGGGATGACAAGAAAAGCGCGCTCACTAATCCAAGGTAAATTAGCAATAATGAAAAATATTAAAATGAGTGTTGTTGATGACATAAGATTTATCAGTTGTTAAGAGAAAACACTTGTACACAGTGCTAATAATGAGCCCGGAAATATACCTAGAGCAAAAACCGTTAAGGCATTTACACTAAACATAACTCGCATATCTGCAGGCGCGTGTAGTTTTTCATGTTGTAATGGCTTATCAAAATACATAACTTTGATAATGCGTAAATAATAATATGCACCAATTACCGACATTATTACCGCCACTATCGCTACTGAAATCAGGTTAATATCGACCACCGATTTAATCACCGTTAATTTGGCATAAAAGCCGACTAATGGTGGAATACCGGCCATTGAAAACATCAAAATCAACATCATCAAGGCATACCATGGATTGCGACTGCTTAGTCCTTTAAAATCATCAATATTATCAGATTCAAAGCCGTGTCGGCTCATCAAGATAATCATACCAAAGCCCCCCAAACTCATAAGCGAATAGACTAGAGCATAAAACATTGCTGCCGCATAACCTTGTTCGCTGCCAGACAAAATGCCTAGCAGAATAAAACCTATGTGCGAAATAGTGGAATACGCCAACATACGTTTTAAGTTCGTTTGAGCGATGGCAACAACATTCCCTATTATCATTGATAATACAGATAACATGATTATCATGTCTTGCCAGTATTGATGAGCATCACCTAAACCATCTACTAACAGACGCATAGCCATTGCAAATGCTGCGATTTTTGGCGCCGTAGCAATGAACAGTGTAACAGCGGTGGGAGCTCCATGATAGACATCTGGTAACCACATGTGAAATGGAACTGCGCCTAACTTAAAACCAATGCCGATAATTAAGAATACTAAACCGAAACTAAGTACCGTGTTATCTATTCCGCCCGCCTGAATAGTATCTGCAATCGTTGCTAGCGCTAAACTGCCTGTAGCACCGTAAATAATTGACATACCATAAAGCAACATACCTGAAGCAATGGCACCGAGAATGAAGTATTTCATTGCAGCTTCAGTTGCTACCGCTGAATCTCGGTGCATCGCTACCATAGCATAGAGACATAAAGACATCAGTTCCAGGCCTAAATAAAGGGTTAAGAAGTGATAAGCAGACACCATAATCATCATGCCCAAGGTAGAGAATATTGCCAGCACATAATATTCGCCTTTAAATAGGCCGCGTGCTTTTAGATAGCTGCTGGAATAGAGTAGCACCACGATGTTAAGGCCACAGATAGCTAGTTTTAAAAT
>JBLIKM010000040.1:0-10049 GCA_047636295.1 Methylophagaceae bacterium | reverse complement strand
TATAGGGATCGGTTCACACCCCGCTCGAGGGATGAAGAAAGGGGTTGTGGTCAATATCGAATCGACGGTACAGTCGATCCAGCGAGCCATCGAAGAGGCTGAGTTGATGGCTGGTTGCCAAATTCACTCAGTGTTTGCTGGTATTGCAGGAAGTCATATTCGCAGTCTGAATTCACACGGAACGGTTGCTATTCGAGATAAAGAGGTCACACAAGGTGATATTGACCGCGTGTTAGATGCCGCTAAGGCGGTACATTTTCCTGGTGATCAACAATTACTACATGTTTTACCTCAGGAATACATTATCGATAACCAGGAAGGTATACGTGAACCCATTGGAATGTCAGGTGTACGTTTAGAAGCAAAAGTGCATTTGATTACGGGTGCCGTCAGTGCGGCACAAAATATTACTAAATGTATCGAGCGTTGCGGCTTGACCGTTGACGGTATTATTTTGGAACAAATGGCATCAAGTTACTCCGTTCTTGAGCAAGACGAAAAAGAATTAGGCGTGTGTTTAGTCGATATAGGTGGTGGTACAACAGATATTGCAATTTTTCTTGATGGTGCTATTCGTCATACTGCCGTTATACCCATTGCAGGTGACCAGGTAACAAATGATATTGCCGTGGCATTACGCACACCAACCCAATATGCCGAAGAAATAAAAATGAAATATGCCTGTGCTTTACGGCAATTGGCACGAGAAGATGAAACGATCGAAGTACCGAGTGTAGGAGATAGACCACCTCGCCAATTGTCGAGACAAACATTGGCTGAAGTTGTTGAGCCGCGTTACGAAGAACTGTTGATATTAGTACAAGCAGAATTGCGTCGAAGTGGATTCGAGCCATTGCTTGCTGCCGGTGTAGTTTTAACAGGTGGCAGTTCAAAGATGGAGGGCGTCGTTGAGTTAGCAGAAGAAGTATTTCATTTACCTGTGAGATTAGGTTTACCACAGCATGTAGGCGGTCTAGTGGAAGTGATTCGTAACCCAATTCATTCTACGGGTGTGGGATTGTTGTTATTCGGACATCAAGATGGTGCTAAAGCACGAAATGAAATAAATACAGGTGATGGTTTTAAGTCCATGTTAGCGAAAATGAAAAGCTGGTTTCAAGGTAATTTCTAAATAACCGTAATAAATGCATAGACAAAATTAGTTAAACTAGGGAGAAGATAAAATGACATTTGAATTAATAGATACATATACACAAACAGCCGTGATTA
Organism: Methylophagaceae bacterium; assembly: GCA_047636295.1. Taxonomy (GTDB): domain Bacteria; phylum Pseudomonadota; class Gammaproteobacteria; order Nitrosococcales; family Methylophagaceae. Next base: position 8,819 of record JBLIKM010000040.1, on the reverse strand, counting down.
AAGTTATTGGTGTTGGCGGTGGCGGTGGTAATGCACTAGAACATATGGTAGAAAATCAAATTGAGGGCGTTGATTTTATTTGTGCTAATACCGACGCACAAGCATTACGTAAAAGTTCAGCTGCAACACAATTACAATTAGGTACCGATATCACCAAAGGCTTGGGCGCAGGTGCTAATCCTGATGTAGGACGACAAGCGGCGCTAGAAGATCGTGAACGCATTATGGAAGTGATTAAAGGTTCTGATATGGTCTTTATTACTGCTGGAATGGGTGGCGGAACAGGTACAGGTGCGGCACCCATTGTTGCACAAGTAGCTAAAGAAATGGGTATTTTGACGGTAGCCGTTGTTACAAAGCCTTTCCCATTTGAAGGTAATAAACGCTTAAAAATTGCTGAAGCCGGTCTTGCTGAATTAACCCAGCATGTTGATTCTCTGATTACCATTCCAAACGAAAAATTATTAGCTGTTTTAGGCCGCGAAATGACGTTGTTAGGTGCTTTTAAAGCGGCTAATGATGTGTTGTTAGGCGCTGTGCAAGGTATTGCAGAGTTAATTACTCGTGAAGGTATGATCAACGTGGATTTCGCTGACGTACGTACCGTAATGTCAGAAATGGGTATGGCGATGATGGGCACAGGCCAGGCATCGGGTGAAAATCGTGCAAAAGAAGCGGCGCGTTTAGCGGTATCTAGCCCATTGTTAGAAGATGTAGATTTATCAGGCGCCAGAGGTGTATTAGTAAATATAACGGGTGGCCTAGATATGAGTATCGGCGAATTTGATGATGTGGGTAACATCATTAAAGAATTTGCTTCAGCCGATGCTACCGTGGTTGTTGGAACGGTTATTGACCCAGAAATGACTGATGAAATTCGAGTTACAGTTGTAGCTACGGGTTTAGGAGGAGTCACACTAGCTAAGAGTGAAGCAGTAGCCGCTGCACCGCAAATCGAGATTGTTAAAAAATCCATGGATATCAATTACGATGAACCGACCGTTATTCGTAATGGTAAGCCAGAACAGAAGAAAGAGTTTGATAATGGCGATGCGAACATGGATTATTTAGATATTCCTGCTTTTTTACGACGCCAAGCTGATTAATTAGTGCTGGTGTAATTAGCGAGACTGAATGTGCCTATGGTATTATGTCCAGAACTATAAAGATTTATGAGGGTTAAACCGTGATTAAGCAACGAACATTGAAAAATGTGATTCGTGCGACCGGTGTTGGGTTGCATAGTGGTGATACGGTCTATTTGACCTTACGACCCGCTGCGCCGAATACAGGTATTATTTTCCGTCGGGTTGATCTTGATCCTGTTGTTGAGATTGTGGCGAAAGCGGTAAATGTAGGTGAGACCGCATTATCAACCACATTAGTGCAACATGGCCAGCGGGTATCTACGGTTGAACATTTGTTATCAGCCTTTGCTGGTCTGGGTATTGATAACGCCTATATCGAGCTGAATGCATCTGAAGTGCCGATTATGGATGGTAGTGCAGGACCTTTCGTGTTTTTAGTGCAATCGGCAGGTATTGAAGAGCAAAACGCGCCTAAGCAATTTATTCGGATCAAGAAGACTGTTATATTAGAAGACGGTGATAAATGGGCTAAGTTTGAACCTTTCGAAGGATTTAAAGTGTCATTCTCGATTGATTTTGAACATCCAGCATTCAAGGGGCGACCCCAGCAAGTAGATGTTGATTTTTCATCCACATCATTTGTTCGTGAAGTCAGTCGGGCAAGAACATTTGGATTCATGAAAGATATTGAAAAATTACGTGAAAACAATCTCGCCTTAGGTGGGAGTCTTGATAATGCGATAGTAGTAGATGACTATCGCGTTATAAATGAAGATGGCTTACGTTATGAAGATGAGTTTGTTCGACATAAAGTACTGGATGCGATCGGCGACTTATACTTGCTGGGTCATAGCTTGATAGGTTCATTCAGTGGACACAAATCAGGCCATGAAGTTAATAATAAGTTATTACGAAAGCTACTGGCAGATGAAGATTCATGGGAATTGGTCAGTTTTGAAGAAGAAAAGGACGCGCCGATTATGTTTAGTCGTCCTGCAGCATCGGTCGTAAGCTAAAGCTTACGTTTTAGTACTACGTTGAGCTAATTTTTGTAGTGCTGTTTTTAGTGGGCCATCATCTAGGCTGCTTGCCGTTTGATTTAAAGCATTAGCCGCATTACTTGGTAATGAAATAGGCGGGGCTTGAGAAGGTTGAATTGTCTGAAAAGAAGGTTTAACTTTTACTTCTAACTTAGTTACGTTCTGCGGTGTATGTTGAGAGATTGCTTTGCACAAAGTAGCTGCTTGAAAGCGCAGTAAGCTTGCATAACTAGCATTGTCAGTATGAACAATGATTATGTGGTTGTTGATATTAGCAAGCATACAATGTGCTGAAAACTGAGGTGGCATAACTTGTTGCAGAATAAAGTTAAGATGGTTGAGCTTTTGAGCGCGTTGGGAAAATTTAGACAGCTGGCTGTTTTGTTTGCAAACGAGACTCACTTTTTCAGGCTTATTGGTCATGAATACCGTAACTACTCAGGTTGAAGGATACTATGCAGATTATCATTATATCGCCTAATAATACTAGTCACCGACATTGGCAGGTCTCACCTAAAAAATTGTTTATGCTCGTAGGATTAAGCGCACTCGTTTTAATAGCCAGTTCCTTTTTTATAAACCAACAGTTTAGTATCGCTTCCTCCAAGATAGTACCTCTTGTCATCCCGCACTCTACGGTATCTAATAAATCAATTATCCTTCAACAACAAGAAACAGACATACAAGACTATTACGCAAAACGGTTGGGTCAATTGCAAGCCGAGTCCATTAAACTCGCTGCATTATCGGAAAAGCTAGCAGAAATAGCTGGTGTAGATATCAGTGAATTTCAATTAAATACTGCCCTCGCTCTAGGTGGGATTGATGAGGAGGGTGAGTCGATAACGCCTGAACTATTCAAAATAGAAATGACAGAACTTACTGACCAATTTGATAAACAAGATAAACAATTAACGACGATTCAAAATTTATTTTTAACGCGAGATAGTATTACATCGGCGATTCCACAAGGTCGTCCCATCGTAGGTGGTTGGTTATCTTCCTCATTCGGATATCGGATTGACCCCTTTAACGGTAAAAAAACCTTTCATTCTGGGATCGACTTTGCAGTAAAGGCAGGTACTGAAGTTATTGCAGTAGCCGATGGGATTGTAAGTTTTATTGGTGAGCGCAGTGGTTATGGTGAACTTATTGAGCTTGATCATGGTAATGGTTACGTAACGCGATACGCCCATAATGAAAAAATAACAGTTAAAACTGGCGCCAGAATTAAGAAAGGCGAGCCAATTGCTTTAGTGGGATCAACGGGCCGTTCAACTGGACCGCATGTACACTATGAGGTATTGCGAGAAGGTATAAAGATCGATCCTTACAAATTGGTTAATCGTTAAAGCTTGAAGTTTTTGAACTTGCTCCCCATCTCCATGTATAGACTTTAGACCTCACAGGCTGTAAGCGTTATAATTGGTGGATTTCATCATAATACATTTCGGACAGTAACCTCCGCACAAATACAGGTAGTAACAAGCAATGGTAAGCAAGTTTTTCAGCAAGATTTTTGGTAGTCGTAATGAACGTTATCTAAAAGGGCTAGGCAAGATTACTGAACAGATTAATCAGTATGAATCTGAGATAGAAAAACTAGATGATGAAGGCTTACAAGCCAAGACCGTTGAATTTCGTCAACGTATAGCGGATGGGCAGGACATTGATGAACTGTTACCTGAAGCATTTTCTGTGGTAAGAGAAGCAGGTAAACGTGTTCTAGGGATGCGTCACTTTGATGTACAAATGATTGGTGGCATGGTTCTCAACGAAGGCAAGATTTCTGAAATGCGAACGGGTGAAGGTAAAACACTGGTTGCTACCTTAGCGGTATATTTAAATGCCCTTGAAGGTGAAGGGGTTCATGTTGTCACCGTGAATGATTACCTAGCCCAGCGTGATTCGGCCTGGATGAGTCAATTGTACGGTTTCTTAGGTTTAACGACAGGCGTGATTATTTCAGGCTTAGCACCAAATGATCGTCGTGATGCCTATGCTTGTGATATCACTTACGGTACAAATAACGAATTTGGCTTTGACTATCTACGTGACAATATGGCTTTTAGCCTAGAAGAAAAAGTACAGCGTTCATTACATTTTGCTGTTATCGATGAGGTTGATTCAATTTTGATCGACGAGGCAAGGACGCCACTGATTATTTCTGGTCCGGCTGAAAATAGTGCTAAATTATACCAACAAGTTGATACCTTAATTCCGAATTTGACTCAACAAATTGGCGAAGAAGAGGAAATTGAGGTCGAAGGTGATTACACCCTGGATGAAAAAGCAAAACAGGTTAATTTCACCGAGGCAGGCCATGAAAAAATTGAAAACTTGCTAACCGAAATAGGGTTATTAGATCCTATGGCGAGCTTATATGATGCAGCTAATATCGGCCTTATGCATCACCTTAGTGCCGCTCTACGCGCCCATGTCCTATTCTCACGCGATGTCGACTACATCGTACAAAATGATGAAATAGTGATTGTTGATGAGTTTACCGGTCGTACTATGCCTGGCCGCCGATGGTCAGAAGGTTTGCACCAAGCTGTTGAAGCAAAAGAAGGCGTGCCGGTTCAAAATGAAAATCAAACATTAGCTTCGATTACCTTTCAAAACTATTTCCGTCTATATCAAAAATTGTCGGGTATGACAGGTACAGCTGACACAGAAGCCTTTGAATTACAGTCAATTTATGGCTTGGAAGTCATTGTTATTCCAACGCATAAACCGATGCAGCGCAAAGATGCCGCGGATCAGATATTGTTGACTACCAAAGAGAAGTACCAAGCCATTGTTGAGGATGTCAAAAGTTGCATTGAGCGTCAACAACCGGTGTTAATTGGTACCTCATCGGTTGAAAATTCAGAATATTTAGATGATTTATTGACTAAAGCCAATATTAAACATGCAGTATTGAATGCTAAATTCCACGATAAAGAAGCCCAAATAATTGCCCAAGCAGGCAGTTCAGGTACGGTAACCATCGCTACTAATATGGCAGGTCGTGGTACTGATATCGTATTAGGTGGTAGCTTAGAAGCGGATTATGATGCTTTAGGTGAAAATATTAGTGATGAAGAAAAAGTAAAGGTCAAACAGGCATGGCAAGTACGACATGATACCGTTGTTGCCTCAGGTGGCTTACATATCATTGGTTCAGAACGCCATGAGTCGCGTCGGATTGACCATCAGCTGCGCGGGCGCTCTGGTCGGCAAGGCGATGCCGGCTCAAGTCGTTTTTACCTATCGCTAGAAGATAACTTAATGCGTATCTTCGCCTCGGAACGTATGGCTGGCATGATGCAGAAACTGGGAATGGAAGAGGGGGAAGCGATTGAGCATCCTTGGGTCTCTCGTGCAATAGAAAATGCGCAGCGTAAAGTAGAAGGCCATAACTTTGATATTCGTAAACAATTGCTTGAATTTGATGATGTAGCCAATGACCAACGTAAAGTAGTTTACGAGCAACGTAATGAATTAATGGCTGCAGATGATGTTTCTGAAACCGTAATTTCGATGCGTCAAACAGTATTGACAGACGTTATTAGTGAATATGTTGCGCCGAATAGCATTGAAGAACAGTGGAATATTTCGGGACTTGAAAAAGCATTGCGTGATGATTTTGCATTGGACTTAGATATTGCCGCTTGGTTAGAGCAAGATAATGACTTAGATGAAGAAAACGTGCGTCAACGTATTATTGATGAGGCTGAAGCGGCATGCCAGACAAAAGAGCAAACAACCGGTGCCGAGTTGATGCGTCATTTTGAAAAAGCCATTATGCTACAAACCTTGGATAATCAGTGGAAAGAACATTTGGCACAAATGGATTATTTACGTCAAGGTATTAATCTTCGTGGTTATGCTCAAAAAGATCCAAAACAAGAATTTAAACGCGAAGCCTTTCAACTATTTACCAGCATGTTAGATAGCATTAAACATGAAGTAATTTCATTGATTTCTAAAGTGCAGGTACGAGCACCCGAAGATGTAGAAGCGGTTGAAGAACAGCGTCGTCAAGCTGTAAAAGTGGAATATCAACATGAACAGGCTTCAAGTCTGACTAATGATGACGATACCCACCTTCCAGCTGCTGAAGCACCGTATCTACGTGACGGTACAAAAGTTGGCCGTAATGACCCATGCCCATGTGGATCGGGCAAGAAATTCAAACACTGCCATGGTGCTATTAGCTAATGCCGGTCAATCTCATTGCGCCAGAAAAACGAAACATATTGCCTATAAGAGGAATCAAATTGGGTGTGGCCAGCGCCGGAATAAAAACAGTTGGTCAATTTGATTTAGTATTAATTGAGCTGAGTGCTGACACTATAAGCTCAGCGATTTATACTCAAAATGCATTTTGTGCCGCCCCCGTGACCTTGGCTAAGCAACATCAGAGTGAAGTATCACCACGTTATTTGTTGATAAATTCAGGTAATGCCAATGCCGGTACGGGTGATAAAGGCATGCTTGCAGCACAAGTATGCTGTCAAGCAGTGGCTGAGTTATCAGCGCTAAATAGTAATACGGTATTACCATTTTCAACCGGTGTGATTGGTCAGCTATTGCCAGTGGGGAAAATTAAAACAGCCTTGCCTGATGCCTACCAAAACTTAGCAACTGATAATTGGTTTGCAGCAGCACAAGCGATTATGACGACAGATATCATCGCTAAGGCCATATCGAAACAAATTGATATTGATGGTGAAACGATTACGGTTACCGGAATCGCGAAAGGCTCAGGAATGATTCGACCAGATATGGCAACAATGTTGTCTTATATTGCGACGGATGCTGCGGTTGAGAAACCCGTCCTTGATACTATGTTGCTTAAATCTGCTAATCAATCATTTAATAGAATATCAGTTGATGGCGACACATCAACTAATGATGCCTGTGTGTTAATGGCTACTGGTCAAGCTGCGAATATGGTTATTAGCAATTTTGACTCTGCTAATGCTCAAGCCTTATATCAAGTCATTGCAGAAGTGAGTCAGCACCTTGCCCACGCTATAGTGCGTGATGGCGAAGGGGCAACAAAATTTATCGAAATTGAGGTCACACAAGGCCAGAATACTGAAGAATGTCGGCAAGTTGCTTATACAATAGCCCATTCGCCTTTAGTTAAAACGGCTTTATTTGCTTCTGATCCTAATTGGGGGCGTATTTTAGCTGCGGTAGGTCGAAGTGGTATTAGCGATTTCGATTTATCAAAAGTTACGATATATCTAGGAACTGTATGCATCGTTAATGGCGGTGAACCTGCAACAGATTACACTGAAGAGAAAGGCCAGCAGGTGACGAGCCAAGACGAAATCTTAATACGAGTAGTGTTAGGCAGGGGAGAGGCGTCTGACACGGTTTGGACTTGTGACTTTTCCTATGACTATGTGAAAATAAACGCTGAATATCGTAGTTAATACTGAGTAATGGCTGATAATACAATAAGCACTTTAGGTCAATTTCTTCATCGAAGCGGAGCCAAATATCGGGTATTTGATATAGGGCGGCGTGTTGTTAAAATATCTGCTGAAGAATTTGTCAATTTTGAAAAAGCCAAAAAGCCCTATCCATATCCACTAAATAAACAGGCATTATTTGGTCTTGTGTTTTGGAATCCTGAATACACAGATAAGCAGTATGTTTGGTTTTTGAAATTGCCCTTGGACGAGCAAGGTTTACTTGTTCAAGCAGCAAGAGACGAATTCTTAGTCATGCTATTAGAGCGTGTCGGCGAATGCATGCTAGCTACAGAAGACGGCAAAAATATTGAAAGCGCATTAAAAGATAGTCCCTATACCTTTGTGCCTCAACAGCAAAAAATGGCAGCCTTTAATGCTCAGGTTACTAAATGCCTTAATATGCCAGCTTCAGCGTTTTATGATGCAGCCTTAGCTTATTTTACCGGTATTACAGACAACAGCGACTGGCAAGCACTCGCTATGCAAGGCATAGCTGATGTTGCTATCAGATTAGCTGATGATGGCGAAGAAACGATAGGTTTGATCGCGACGCTTCCTAACGTGCCCAAAGTGCCATGGAATGTATTTAGTACATATTTAGAAAACGCAGAGCCCGTTGCAGGTATTGTTGAAGTGTTAGCTCAGCGTTTAAATATGGAATTACAGGAAAAACCCCCTGATATTGATCTGATTTGCGCTTGTTTGCGGGCCGCTTCAAATAGTCCTGCTAGAGGCCTAGTTGATTCAATGGTCAAGCGCATTTTGAAACATTCATGCAGCCGAAATATTGAGGTTTTAGCCACAATTACCGGCCGAATATGGCGTGTTTTAGAACAGGAAGTTATTTGTCAGGTGTTGCTAGAACAATTGGCTCGTAATGATAATGGCCAAGAAGGATTTAATCAGCTAATAGTCGATGTTTTATATTTGCCAGGAATGCGGCCACATATTATGAAAGCTTTACGCTCGCCACAACGTTCAAAAGAGCTCACTGTAGCGGTCGGTAAACTATTCAGTTAATTGATGAATTGATCAATTAAGTACAGGAAACAAACCTTTCAAACCATTAGCAATAAACTCAATAGCAATGGCTGCTAAAATCAAGCCCATAATTCTAGTCGAAATATTAATGCCTACGGTACTAATATGTTTAGCAATTAAAGGCATTATTTTAAATAGTAACCACAAAACCACACCAAGTAAAATAATACCAGTAG
>JBLIKM010000039.1:0-10072 GCA_047636295.1 Methylophagaceae bacterium | reverse complement strand
TAGGCGAACATACATAATAATTTAAGCAAGCTTAACTTTAAATAATAAATACTGGAAACAATATAAATAACCGTTAATACCACTTTTAATTTAACTGCCGGGATTCCCCTGTTATCACCATCAGATTTTAAATTCTGAAACGAATGATAATCATAAAGTAAGTAAATAGTGAGAGTAATTACTAACTAACTACTTTGCCCTTTCCTGATAACAGTAATTACAATTTAAGTCACCACATAATGGAAAATATAGAAGCATACATCGTAGCCGATTAATTGATGTTCTTCTGCACGAGGCCTGATCGTCAGAAATATAAGCTTCAAAGATCTTTTTAATATCAGCTGTAACAAATCAATTTTTAGCATGTCTATTTTCTAAGACTGATTAATGTTAACTAGTTCTTCATTTTTTAAATATAGGAATTCATCATGTCTATTACATCTAAAAAATCAACAATCGCATTAGCTGCTAGTGCAGCATTAACTGCAAGTTTAGCTTTATCACCTACACTTGTCAGTGCTGATACAAACCCTTTTGCAACGGCTGAATTATCAAGTGGCTACATGCAAGTTGCTGAAGGAAAATGTGGTAGCGAAATGAAAGCTAAACATGAGGCCAAATGCGGTAGCGAAATGAAAGCTAAACATGAAGCCAAATGCGGTAGCGAAATGAAAGCTAAACATGAAGCTAAATGTGGTGCAACCAAGATAGACAAGGCCTTTATGAAAAATAACCCTTCATACTCTGGAGCACTAGGTAAATAATTATCCAACCAAAACCAACAAGAATATAACAATAGATAAAGGGCTCTTCAGAGCCCTTTATCCTTTTATCGGTAATAAACAATTCATTCAATCGTGTGACAATAATTCTTCTTTTTTATCTTTTGCTTTGGCGGTTCCCAAGTCATCGCCAGGTTCCAAATTATAGTCAGATGGCTCTTCTGCTCGCTGAAGATCCTGCTGACGAATTTTCGATAAGATATAATGAATTAGCACGACATTATCAAGCGACACATCATCTTCATTGAGGATGGTTTCACGCAACATAGGCCGAATATTTCGTGCATATAAACTCAGTTTTTCTAGATCTTTATTATCGCAATCAACGTTCTGAGACATGAATTCATAGAAACGTACATAAGTGCCTAGCTTCATATCATTGATGACGACACGACTGTTTTAGGGGGATTTATAGGATAGCGTGATGATACAACATTAAACAATAATAGACCTTAGACATTGGCCCTTTTGGCGAACCTTTTTGCTCAAGCAGCCTGGGTTTTAGGTGAGTTGCTTAGAACGAATAAACTCGATGCCCTGCTTTTGTTGTAAAGCGGCTTCGATCATATGTTGAGCAATGTTTCGGGCTGGATTAGCTTGCATTGATTTAGGTAAGAGGCCGGCAAATACTATTAGAAAATTTACTATTATCTGTTCGCCAAGTCGCTTTTCATTTCTAACGCCATCTATTAAGCCCGGTCTGACGATAGTGAATGATGGATAATCAAGTTGAGTTATGGCGGCTTCAATATCGCCTTTAACTTGGTTATAAAAAAAGCGTGATGACGCATTGGCACCCATCGACGAGTTCAATACAAATGATGACGCGCCCTGCTGACGGGCAAGACTGGCAACAGCAAGTGGATAGTCATAATCGACACGTTTAAATTGTGTTTTGCTCTTCGCTTTACGCATGGTGGTGCCCAAGGTGCAGATCACTGAATCTACTTTCCACCATTCTGCTGATAGCGATAAATCATCAAAATCAGTCTCGATAATTTCAAGTTTAGGCTGAGCTTCAATCGGATGGATTGCAGTACGGGTCAATACTACAACTTTACTGATGCGAGGATCATTTAAAGCTAAGGCTAAAACATGGCTGCCAACTAATCCTGTTGCTCCAACTAAAAGTAGTTTCATCTGTGTTTCCTCTCATTTATTGATAACCTGAGCAATAGTCATGTAAAACTCTGTAAGTACGTTAATCTTATGATTACATTCAGATAATAAATAAATGCTACATTGGTTTTAGTTCGGACACCTTTATATCGGTGTGTTTTTTTGGTTTTAACCCACAGACTATTTTGTTCAACAACTTCAAACCTTGCTCATAAACGAAATGCTTCTCGTTCACATGACCCTGTGTTGTATGCTGCTGTCTTGTAGATAATTAAATCATTTTTGGCCTTGGCTATGGCATCACTATCGATGATCTGCCTGATACTCCACATCTTGCCGATTTTTCCATTGCTGTAATAGTGTCCTATTTTAATTATATTGGGATGTTCGATGATGTTGTTTTGCCAGTTCAAGCAATTCAGTGAGGTCTTCGGTAGTCAAGGTAATGTCATTGCTTAAGTGTACTGGATGAGGCAAAGACTGAAAATGTATAGTACTTAAATGTACGGGGTAACGCCGCCATGAAAAAAGATAATTAAATAAAATTGCAACCGCCACGAGCATTAATACATTTACAAGCAGAGGAAACAGTAAATATTCATAATCTAAATTTAAAATATCTGGGCCGCCGTCAGCGCGATAGTACCACTGCGAGAATGAATACAGCGGAGATAATACTTATTTATTAAAAGCCAGTTTTGATATGGCCTGAGCAATAGGTGTTTCACCCTGAGTCAGTTCGATAATCTTATGGTTAATGTTGGGTTGGTTAATTAGTTCAGCCAGTGTGGCTGCCACATCATCTCTTGTGACTGAACCATAATTAATAGCGAGATCAGCGGCTATATTACCTGATCCTTGTTCATCGCTTAAGGTGCCCGGTCTTAGGATAACCCAATCAAGATCGGTAGCGACTAAATAGGCATCAGCCGTCTTTTTAACTGACATATAGTTTTCAAATCTTGCAGATAAACCTTTGTTACGCGCGGCCTCTGGGAACACGGATACCAAGATGAAGCGACGGATGCCAGCACGTTTAGCGGCATTGACGGTTAATTCTAGGCCCGTACCGTCAATGGCATTAGTGACTTCTATTCCTGCCCCGCCGGCTCCAGCAGTGAAGACAACGACATCATTATCGGCCATTTTTTCAGCAAGTTGTTCCTCAGAAAGAGTAGTTAAATTGCCTTTAATGGGAATGGCACCAGTATTTTTTAATATACTGAATTGTTTATCATGTCGATATAAACCATGCACCACATGTCCCAAGAGTTTCAGTTTTTTAACTAAGCGGAGCCCTACTTTTCCGGCACTGCCAACGATAAAAATATTTTGCATTTTATAGTCCTTTTTATATTGATGTTGAGCGAATAATCACCCATTTATTGTACGTAATGAGTCAAGTTTATTGCCTGTTAACCTACTAATTCAATAAATAATTAACATGAGGATAACAAGATATAGTATTGATATATATCAATACTATATTAGTGGCTGGCGAGAATTTTTATTACTTAATAATATTTAAAATAAAAGTACTTCCGGCCTTTCCCCGTTTCGTAAAAAACGGGGAATTTTATACGGCTACTCTTAATCTAAATCTAAATCTAAATCTAAGTCTAAGTCTAAGTCTAAGTCTAAGTCTAAGTCTAAGTCTAAGTCTAAGTCTAAGTCTTTTTGTATTTTCGTTTTGAAAAATACTCATATAAAACGGGCACAATAAATAAGGTCAATAATGTTGCACTTGCTATTCCACCCACCACAACGGTAGCTAATGGTCGCTGAATTTCAGAGCCTATACCGGTCGCTAATAACATGGGAATAAGGGCTAAGGCAGTAGTGGTAGCAGTCACCAATACAGGACGCAATCTTGATAAAGCGCCTTCGAATATTGACTGTTTAATATTGAGCCCCCCTTCAAAGCGTTGATTTATTGCATTCACCATCACCACGCCATTCAGCACCGCCACACCAAATAAGGCTATAAACCCAATTGAGCTAGGTACTGATAAATATTGATTAGATAGATATAAGGCTGCTATACCGCCAATTAAGGCTAGCGGTACATTCAACATAATCAATAAGGCTTGCCCTACTGAATTAAACGCAAAATACAGCAGAAGAAATATCAAACCTAATGATAAAGGCACAACAATCATTAATCGCGCTTGAGCACGTTGCTGATTTTCAAACTGGCCACCGTAGACGACTGAATAGCCTGCTGGCAATTCAATATCACTCTGAATACGTTGATCTATTTCAGCTACATAACTGCCCATATCTCGCCCCGTCACATTGGCCTCAATCACCACGCGACGCTGGACATCATCACGCCTTATTTGCGGTGGCCCAGATTCAATAGCGACCGTTGCGACATCACCTAGCCAAACCCAAGCACCAGTCGCTGAGTGCAGGATCAGCTCTTTAATAGTCTGAATATCTTTACGATATTGTTTAGCAAGACGCACATAAATATCGTATCGTTCATTACCATTGATCACCTGGCCCGCCTTCTTACCACCAATCGCTTCGTCAACTAGACTCATCACTTGCGCCATAGGTATGCCATGGCGGGCCAATTTGTCACGATCGGGACGAATCACTAACTGTGCTTCACCTTGTATCGGTTCGAGAGCGATGCCCACACTGCCTTTGATCGTTTTAACCAGTTGTTCTATTTCCCCACCTTTTATTGCCAATGTGCTTAGATTTGGTCCAAACAATTTGATGGCCAGTTGTGCCTTAGTGCCTGATAATAATTCATCGACACGAGTGGCAATAGGTTGTGAAAAAGAAAATAATAGCCCAGGCATTACCGACATTTTTTCTTGCATTAATGACTGTAATTGTTGTCGATCATCAGCACTCGTCCATTCATTTACAGGCTTTAAACCTACATAAATTTCTATATTAGAAACGGGTTCAGGATCGCCGCCTATTTCTGCCCGCCCCACGCGGCTTGTTGCATAATCGACTTCAGGGAAGGTCATTAAGATGGCTTCCATTTTACTTGCCACTTGCAATGATGTATCTAAACTCGATGAAGGTGCAAGTGTGACGCGAATATTGATAGTACCCTCTTCGAGTTCTGGCACAAATTCCGTTCCAAGCAGGGGTATTAAATACAATGAGCCCATAAATAAAGTAATGGCCGCAGCCACCATCGCAAACTTATGTCTTAAAGAAAATGTAAGTAAGCGGCGATACGCTTTTTCTATAGGAAAGAAAATTGGATTGTGCTTTTCTTTGACCCCTTTTCGAAACAAATAGGTGGCCATGGCGGGCACCACCATCAAGGCGACAAATAATGAGGCCAACATAGCTAAAACAATGGAAATTGCCATCGGTTGAAATAACTTGCCTTCTACACCTTCCAATGTAAATAAGGGAGCAAATACAATGGTAATAATCATTACGGCAAAAAATACAGGCCGCCCTACTTCTTTAGCCGCTTCCATAATGCGTAAAGGCATGGCAGCTGGATTTCGAACTAGATCTTGATTTGATGTTTGCTTATCATCAGCCTTTTCATGTTGTTGATCAGGATGGGTAAGGTGGGTAAAAATATTTTCTACCATGACGACTGAACCATCAATCATCATACCAATGGCAATCGCCAAACCACCTAATGACATCAGGTTGGCTGAAATCCCCCAATAGGCCATCACCATTAAAGCCAGACCAACGGACAGTGGTACGGACAATAATACTAGCAAAGTTGCACGAATATTCATCAAGAAAATCAGTAGGATAATAACGATAAGTACAAATGCTTGTATCAGTGCTTTACTGACAGTAGAAACGGCTTCTTCAACTAAATTTGATTGGTCATACACGGTATCAATAGTGACGCCATCCGGCAGTGCCTGCTGTATTAAAGGCAGACGAGATTTGATGCTATCAATCGTTAATTTAGTATTCGCGCCCATACGTTTTAACACCACACCGGTCATCACTTCACCCAATGATTCAGGCTTGTCTTGTGCATCACGTCGAGACAAGGTAACTGCACCTTGGCGAATTTCAGCACCATATTCTACTGTTGCTACATCACTAACATGCACAACGATACCATCATCTTGTTTTAATGGAATATTGCCAATATCACGTAAGCCATCTTCATTGGAACGAAGCCAGCCAACCCCACGAATCACTAGTTGTTCTTGACCGCGTTCCATATACCAGCCACCGGCATTACGGTTACCCGCTTCTATGGCTACCGATATATCGTTAATACTAATGTCATATGCCAGTAGTTTTTTAGGATCAACCTGCACTTGGTACTGACGTACTTCACCACCAAAAGACAAAATTTCAGTTACACCATCAACTGGCATCAAAAGTAATTTAACTACCCAGTCATTAAGGCTACGTAAAGCCATGATGTCGTATTTTTGGGGGTCTTCAGCATGGATAATATATTGATACACCATACTTAAACCTGAAATATTGGGTGCCATTTCTGGTGTGCCAATACCATTGGGGACTTCTTCTTTTGCCGTCTGCAAGCGTTCAAAGACCAATTGCCGAGCAAAATAAATATCGGTACCTTGTTTGAAAACAACGGTCACCATAGATAAGCCTGTTTTCGAAATTGACCGCACCTCTTCGACATCAGGCAGACTATACATCACCGATTCAATAGGAAAGGTGATCAGTTTTTCTACTTCCTCCGCGGCCAATCCTTCCGCTACAGTATTAATGGACACTTGAATATTCGACACATCGGGGAAGGCATCAAGGTTAAGCTTGGGTAAAATCAGACTGGCACCGAATAGTGTGGCTATTAAAGCTAACGCAACCAATAAACGATTATGTACTGATATTTCGATCAGTTTATTTAACATAGCGATACATCTCTTTAATGGTTGTGAATTTCAAAGCCGCTTTTCGCCAATTCTGATTGAACGAAAAAAGCACCTTTAACAACAATAGCGGTGCCAATGTCTAGACCAGCAATAATGGCCTGACCATTACGAATGTCTAATACCTTGACTTCGACGCCTTTAAACTCACCTTTTTCATCTTGTTGTACAAATACTTGCCAGTCACCATCAGCGCTACGCAACACAGCAGATTCTGGGACGAGTATGGCCTTGCTGTGATTGGAGGTTTCGATTTGTGTATCAACGAATAAACCTGGGTGCAAAACATCCTCGTCATTTTTTACATCAAGGCGAATGCGTGAGGTACGTGTAAGCTCATCAAGGTTATGATAAATTTGCGAAACGGTTGCTGGGTAAGTTTTATTAGCCCATTGCACACTGGCTTTATTACCAATACTAATTTCACTGGCAATATCCGGCGGTACATTGGCGATGATCCACATACTCGATTCATCGGTGATCACGTTAAGTGACTGCCCTGGTTCGATTTGCTGGCCGATAAGATGGTCTTCTTTTAATATAGTGCCATCTATTAATGCGACTAAATCGAAACGGCCATTTGCTTCGGAGAAATCGTTACTTTTGACTAAGCGATTGATTTGGTCTTGGGTCATCCCATAAGCTATCGCTTTGGCTTTGGCTAATTCCCAATCGATTTGTGCTTCTAAATACCGTTGTTCTGCGATGATCTTTTTACCTAAACTTTTAATACGCATCCAGTCTAGATAGGTTGTTAACACCTTCGCTTGAGCCTCGGCCATTTCTACACTCGATAAAGTTACAATTGTTTGGCCCTTTTTCACTGACTGGCCTAATACAACATGTTGTTTAATAAGTTGGGCCGTGATTCGTGGGCTAATAACGGCTGTTTTATAACTATTAAACGCCACTTCACCGGGTGCATTAATAAGAGATTGAATAGACTGTAACTGTAAGGGTTCAACAATAATTCCGGCTGTTGTTATTTGTTCAACTGTTAAGCTGATAACGCTTTGTTGATGTTCATCGTGAGGGGTTTCTTGTTTGCTTGGCACGGCATTGTTATCTGTCTGCACAGCTAAAGTTGAAACAGTCGAAGAGGTGTGAGACGTTGTATCATCGGCTATTGCCGGCGATAGCGCATGCACTATCAACGTGACCGTCAATAAAGATACCCGTACAGCAAACTGCCGAGAATTTAGAACTTTCATTGGATTATCCTGAAAAATTTAAACATCAAAACGTATTGTGAAACAGTCACAACAAAGTGTTTTTGAAATTTAGATCAGGCTTTTGGTGGTTCGGAAGGTGGCGTGTGAATGAATGAGTGAAACTGTTTTGTAAACGCGAAGTATAAAACGGCATCGCGAGTAATAGAGGGCGTTATTATTTGACTAACAAGCCCCACCATATGCGAAGAAATATGGCAAAAATGATTGCACGTAGATTCATTATGGTCGGTATCTTCTGGCGTTAAATGATCATGTTGAGCGGCATCCAAATGTGACGCGGTTACTTTCTCATCATACATATTGTTCGCCGAGAGCATGTTAATGGCTAGCAAGTTAATTATCAGAAATAGAATGAAGAAAGGTGATTTCATGTCGTGAACTATCGCATAACTTCACTCATAACTCAAATGTCAGCTAACAACTAGCGAGTAAACTATTAACGACATATGAAAGTTTATCATTATTCTTTTAATGGCTGGATTACGATTAAGTGTGCACCGTTTTTTTAACAGAAATACCCAATCGCTTTGCCAAACGTATAAGATTAGCTCTATCGACATTTAGCCCTCGAGCGGCTTCACTCCAGTTGCCCTTAGCTTGCTCAACGGCACGGACAATACAATGGCGTTGAAATGTTTGTGTTGCCTCATTTAAATCCAGCGTTTGTATTGTTTGATATGGAATAGCTTGCACATCCGCATTATCAGCAGATGTGACTATGCTTTTATCAGGTAATTCCAGAAAGTATTTATCGAGTGAAATAATGTCATTATTATCGGTGGCTTTAGCCTTGGCTTTGAGTGATGCTCTGCTGATGACATGTTCCAGTTCTCGTACATTACCTGGCCATGAATAATCCGTTAATGCTAGCTCGGCTTCTTTGGATAGTTTGAGTTGTCTGATCCCTAATTTTCTACTGGTCTTTTCCAGAAAGTAGCCAGCAAGAAGTAATGCATCATTACCACGTTCATTTAATCTCGGTACTTTCAATGGATATACTGACAAACGATGATACAAATCAGCCCTGAACCGGCCCTTACTCACTTCCTCTTCTAAATCTCGATTGGAGGCGGCAATCACTCTGACTTTAACGTGTTCAACATGATCTTGTCCGACTGGCTGAATTTCACCACTCTGTAACACGCGTAATAATTTACTCTGTACAGATAATGGAAGCTCACCGACTTCATCAAGAAATAAACTGCCACCATTAGCCAGCTGAAATTTGCCAGCCCTTGATTTTTCTGCACCTGTAAACGCCCCTTTGGTATGACCAAACAGTTCAGCTTCAGCGAGTGTTTCAGTCAAAGAGGCACAGTTAATATGCACTAAAGATTTATCTTTAAGTCCTGACATTTGATGTACTTTACGAGCTACTAATTCCTTACCCACTCCGGTTTCACCCATAATTAAAACGGTATAATCAGAGCTGGCGACTAGTTGAATCTCATTCATCAAAGCTAACATTGGTGTACTTTGACCGATAAGCTCTCCTCCACCTTTTAAAAGGGCTTCTTCTGTTAGTTCTTTTACCAGTTCCTGTGCATGTTGTGCACTCATTTCTAACTTTTTGAATTCAAGTGCTGTTTTTAACGTCGCTGACGATAAAGCGGCAATTAACTCTAAAGTTTTACTACTTATATCGTTAAATGCTCTGGCTTGTAAGCTATCGATGGTGACTATACCCATCAGTTTCTGATCTGAATAAAGTGGCAAGCCCATACAGGAATGAACAGGTAAGTCACCAGCCACAGAAAGTAGTAATCCATCATAAGGATCTGGCAAAGAAGATGTTTCTGGAAAGGTCACTGCTTTAGTTGATACACAAATCAGTTCAAGCCTGGGATGCTCTTCAAGCAGAAACCGTCTGCCCTGCACCTCAATTGATAGACCTTGGGTTGCTAAAGGCGTTAGGACATTATCGTGTAGGCCCAGTAAGACTACCGCATCACACTGAATGGCCTTTCGAATAGAGTCAAGCAGTCGATCAAACCGATCATCATTACTAATGCTGTTCGCTAAATCAAGTGCTATTTCTATCAATAAGTTGGAATTGGTGTAGGTCACAGAATGG
>JBLIKM010000038.1:0-10101 GCA_047636295.1 Methylophagaceae bacterium | reverse complement strand
CTTCATCCATAAGCATTGAACGATGTGATTCTATGCTGTCTTTATTTTTAGGATTTAATACCCAGAAATAAACCACAACCATTACTATAAACACGAATACGGTAAGTATGAATCCAAACCAATCAGTGCCTGTCATTCCACTCCAATCCGAATGAAAATACTCTTGAATTTTAGTCACGATAATCTCTACCTGGTTCAAATTTAACCATTGTGCCCAATACTTGAAGATAAGCGACTAAAGCTTGCATTTCAGTTTTACCTTCAACTGAAGCGGCTGCTCCTTTAATCTGTTCATCAGTGTAAGGCACACCTAATACTTTCATTGCTTTAACACGTTTTTCAATACTGTTGCCATCAATAGTGGATTTTTCCAACCATGGATAGTTCGGCATAATTGATTCTGGCACAACACTACGAGGTGCTCGTAGATGTTGATAATGCCAGTCATCAGAATACTTACCGCCTACTCGAGCAAGATCAGGCCCGGTACGTTTAGACCCCCATTGGAATGGATGGTCGTATTTAGATTCAACAGCTAGAGAATAATGGCCGTAGCGATCTTTCTCATCACGGAAAGGTCGAACCATTTGTGAATGACATAAATAACAGCCTTCACGTTGATAAATATCACGACCAGCTAATTCTAATGCTTCATACGGACGCACACCCGATAACTCTTCATATTCAGGATGAACTTGATCTTCGAATGTATTGTTGAGATAGAATAAAGGTACGATCTCAACAATACCACCAACCGACACAATGATGGCCGTTGCTAATACCAATGCCCATACGTTTTTTTCCAGTTTTTCCTGAAGGGATACTGGTTTATTTGAGTTGTGTTCAGACATGCCAGTTTCCTTAAATGTTAGCTGCAACAGCCATCTTTGCAGATGGGTTAGCGATAGCTTTACGGATAGTCACAGTAACGTTATATAACATCACACACGCGCCTAAGAAGAAAATCAAACCACCTGCGGCACGCATTGCATAGTACGGATGCATTTGCGCAACAGATTCTACAAAGGTATAGGCCAAATTACCGTAATCATCGTAAGCACGCCACATTAGACCTTGCATAATGCCTGCTACCCACATGGAAGTAATGTAAACAGCAGTACCGATGGTGGCCATCCAGAAATGTAAGTTAACTAACTTAATCGAATACATTGTTGTGCCCCATAGTCGCTCTACCATATGATATATAGCACCAATAGAAACCATGGCTACCCAGCCTAATGCACCTGAATGTACGTGGCCGATAGTCCAGTCAGTGTAATGTGATAAAGCATTAACGGTTTTAGATGCCATAACAGGACCTTCGAAGGTCGACATTGCGTAAAATGCAAGTGATACTATCAAGAAACGTAAAATATAATCGGTACGTAACTTATCCCATGCTCCGCTTAAGGTAAACATACCGTTAATTGCGCCACCCCATGACGGAATAATCATCGCTAATGAAATAGCTGCGCCTAATGAACCTGTCCAATCAGGCAATGCCGTATATTGAAGATGATGAGAACCTAACCATACATAACCAAATGTCAAAGCCCAGAAGTGAATAACGGATAAACGGTATGAATAGATCGGACGATTAGCTTGTTTAGGCACGAAATAATACATAATGCCAAGAAAACCTGCTGTTAAAAAGAAACCTACCGCATTATGTCCCCACCACCATTGAATCATCGCATCTTGAACACCAGCAAAGATTGAATATGACTTAAATAATCCGACAGGAATAGCTAAGCTATTAATAACATGCAAATAGGTAATCATTATCATCATAGCTAAGAAGAACCAGTTAGCAACATAGATATGTGAAACCTTACGTATTGAAAGCGTCATAATAAAGTTAAAGCTATAGGCCAACCAGACAACTGCCAAGAGAATATCTAGAGGCCATTCCATTTCTGCGTATTCTTTAGATTGAGTAAAACCCAACGGTAAAGTAATGGCAAAGCCTATAATGACTAAGTTCCAGCCCCAGAAGGTAAACCAAGCCAACTTATCGCTCCACAAGCGCACACCTGAGGTACGTTGTACAATGTAAAAAGCGGTTGCCATTAGTGTCGAGCCACCAAAAGCAAAGATAACTGTATTTGTATGGAGGGGGCGTAACCGTCCAAAAGAAATATACGGATTATCAAAGTTCAAAACTGGCCATGCCAATTCAGCAGCAATGTATACCCCAATCCCCGTACCTATCACTAAGTATACGACCGCCATATAAGCGAACCATTTAACTATTTCAAAACTATATTGCTGTTGTTCAGCTTGCATAGCGACCACACCTTCATTTCTATGAAAAACACTACCTCGACATCTAAAATTAGAGGCCTCGACTCCTTCCCATCACTCTTATTAAATAATGCTGAATTTTACAGCAAATCACGCACTAACTCTTCTTCTTTACATGATCTAGATCATGTAAATAGCTATCAACTTAATAAGCTGTCATTTTCCTTATATATTTTGGTCGCTGATTCTCTTTTCTTCACGGCCTTGTGTCAAGTAAACCATACTATATTCCACTAAACCTTTAGTTAGAAAATAGTATGGTTCATCTAGTCGCATCATTCAGTTAATAAAATATTATTTCACCGATATGCAATGCATTGCTTTACATTCCTAGTACTTTTTTCTTTCGATATAGCGCTTACAACTAATTATTCTCAATCTTTGATTTCAGCAATTCTTGGCAATATATAGATAACCCTATAAACAAAATTTCTGACGTGTAATTGAAAGCGATTATCGTTAAAATCGGAAGATTGATGAGTAATTAATCATTGTAGTCAGATTAATTAATCCTGCTTGCATGTGAGTCCTTATTTTCAAGATAGTGCTGGAATTTAAGACAAGTTAATATGATAAAAGTTACACCGTTGATAAGTATATAAAGTTGGTATTAAGTTATTAAAAGCTCTCTATTGAATTCAAAATTTAATATATTTGTATCTCAAGAACTAAAACTTAAGATTTAACGTAAAGTCTATTCTTCCCAGAGAAAGAGTTTCTTAGATTGAAGTAATCTTTACTACTAAGCGACTAAGAAACTGTAATATACTCAGTTTTTTTCATTTAAAAATAACGGCTAACACTACTTTTCTGTCTTCAGCGACAAGTAGGTTGTAGGTACGACATGCTGCACCAAGTGGCATACATTCGACGCCTATCGACTGTGCATAGAACTCGACCATCATTTGGGGGGGGAGAGAATAAACGCTAGATCCATGTGCCAAAATCAGCACTTCAGGATCTAGGTTTTTTAATTCTGTAACATCGCTCACGTCTAGCTGCATAATGTTTTTAACATGCCAATCAGAGATGATCTGATTGGGCATTATAATTAGACTGCTGTCTAATCGTTGTAAATCTAAATATTCTTTAGTTCTTATGACTATAAAGTCCTCACCATAAGAATGAATTATATTAGCGTCTGATGTCGTTTCCAGACTGAATTTCATCTATAGCCTACTATGAAACTAAAGCGTCATTTACGCGATCACGTAATTCTTTACCAGGCTTAAAATGAGGCACAAATTTTTCCCCCAATTCGACTGATTCACCACTTTTAGGATTACGGCCTACACGAGGTGGTCGATGATGTAAGGTAAAACTACCAAAACCACGGATCTCTATACGCTCACCGTCCGCTAAACTATTGCTCATTTGTCCTAATATTAGTTTTACAGCTAATTCGACATCACGATAATTTAATAGTGATTGTTTTTCAGAAATTATTTCAATCAAATCTGACTTTGTCATATATTTCAATTCCTTAGAATTAATCTATTAATTTTTCTATGCTAGCAATCATTAACCTTTAACAAGCACTGTTTCAAAAGAAAAAAGCATCTAGACAAATATCTAGATGCTTTTCAATTAGAACCTAAACTTAACTATCTTTTTGGTTCATTTGCTCTTTCAACAAGTCACCTAGCGTAGTATTACCACTTCCAACATTGGTGTACTCTTTCACTGCTTTTGTTTCTTCTTGTGTATCTTTCGCTTTGATAGACAATGTCAAAGTACGATCTTTACGTGACATACCCGTAAATTTAGCCTCAACGTCATCACCTACTGTTAATACTTTACTCGCATCTTCAGTACGTTCACGTGCAATATCAGCTACACGGATATAACCTTCAATACCTTCAGCTAATGCAATGGTTGCACCGCGCACATCTACTTCAGTTACTTTACCAGTAACGATGCTGCCACGTGGGTGATCAGACATATATTCAGAGAACGGATCAGATTGCATTTGTTTAACGCCTAATGAAATACGTTCGCGTTCTGGATCAATCGCTAATACGATCGCTTCTAAAGTATCGCCTTTTTTGTAATCACGGATAAGATCTTCATTCTCTTCATCCCATGACAGGTCAGATAAATGTATCAAACCATCGATGTCGCCATCCAAGCCGATAAACACACCAAAGTCAGTGATTGATTTGATTGAACCAGATACTTTATCGCCTTTGTTATGAGTCATTGCAAACTCTTCCCAAGGGTTAACTTTACACTGCTTCATACCTAATGAAATACGACGACGATCTGCATCAATGTCTAATACCATTACGTCAACTTCATCACCTAATTGAACAACTTTAGATGGGTGTACGTTTTTGTTAGTCCAGTCCATTTCAGACATGTGAACCAAACCTTCAACGCCATCTTCGATTTCAACAAAACAACCGTAGTCAGCGATGTTGGTAACTTTACCACGAATTCGGCTGCTATTTGGGTAGCTGCTTGCAATACTCTTCCAAGGATCATCGCCCATTTGTTTCAGACCTAATGAAACACGTTCACGCTCTTTATCAAATTTCAATACTTGAACTTCGATTTCATCACCGATTGCAACTACTTCTGATGGATGTTTAACACGTTTCCACGCCATATCTGTGATATGTAGAAGACCATCAATACCGCCAAGGTCGACGAATGCGCCGTAGTCAGTAAGATTTTTGACAATACCTTTAACGATTTTGTCTTCTTCTAATGTTTCTAACAATGCATCACGTTCAACACTGTTTTCTGCTTCCATAATGGCACGACGAGAAACAACAATATTGTTACGTGGACGATCAAGTTTAATTAACTTGAACTCAAGTGGTTTGCCTTCAAGGTGTGAAGTATCACGAATTGGACGCACATCAACCAATGAACCCGGTAGGAAAGCACGGATATTATCTAGTTCGACGGTGAAACCGCCTTTAACTTTACCAGAAATAATACCGATAACCGTTTCATTACCTTCAAAGGCATGGTCAAGTTTGATCCACGCTTCAGCTGCTTTAGCTTTTTCGCGTGATAGTTGAGTTGCACCAAAACCATCTTCCAGTGATTCCAAGGCAACGTCGACAATATCACCAACTTGTACGGTGATTTCACCCTTTTCGTTCATGAATTCTTCAACAGGGATGGCACCTTCTGATTTCAAACCAGCATTAACCATAACTACATCAGAACCAACACTAAGAACCATACCAGATACAATTTTACCTGGTTGCATTGGTGTTGTATTTAAACTCTCTTCAAAGAGATCAGCAAAGCTTTCGCTCATTATTTACATCCTTGGTCCTAATAAAACTTCAGGACCACTCAAAAATACCTGCTAAAAGCAGGAAGTTAAAAAAACTTACCGAAATTGGTAAGCCCCTAAATCACACCTCAGTACACAATGCACTAACATGTCTAAATACTGCATCTATTCCCATCGCGCTAGAATCTAATTGCAACGCATCGCCAGCAGGCCGTAATGGCGCGACTTGGCGTTGTGTATCTCGTTCATCCCGCTCAGAAATATCTGCTATAAGAGCCGAAAGGTTACACTCAATCCCTTTTTCTTTCAACTGCTTATATCGTCTTTCCGCACGTACTTCAGCACTAGCCGTTAAAAATACCTTATGATTCGCAAGTGGAAACACTACCGTCCCCATGTCTCGGCCATCGGTCACTAGTCCAGGTAATTGGCGAAATTCGCGTTGACGTTCTAATAATGCAGTGCGTACTAACGGCAATCCCGCTACTTTCGATGCTGCATTGCCTGCTTGTTCAGAGCGAATAATATTACTGACATCTTCACCTTCAAGCAGCACTACTAAGACATCATTCTCTAAGACAAAGACTAAATCTAAAGTTTTAGCCATTTCAGCTAATAGCTGTTCATTGTTCAGCTCTACATCATGCTTTATTGCTGCTAGTGCTAACACGCGATAAATCGCACCACTATCCAAATAATGCCAACCTAATTTTTTGGCGACCAACTGAGCAATAGTGCCTTTACCAGAACCACTCGGGCCATCAATCGTTAATACTGGAATATCACGCATCAAATTCTTCTATGTCTAAACCTGCTTTTGTTGCTAAGTCTACAAAATCAGGAAATGAGGTCCCTACATTGGCGCAGTCATTTATTTGGATAGTACCTCCAGCCTGTAGGCCTGCGATGGCAAAAGACATGGCAATACGATGATCATCATGGCTTTCAATCTCACCTGAGCCAATGACACCACCATTAATTATAATGCCATCAGCAGTAGATTGGGCATCTATACCTAAAACTTGTAAACCATCTGCCATCGCTTGAATACGGTCACTTTCTTTAACGCGTAACTCTTCAGCACCGGTTAATATAGTTGTACCGTTGGCACAGGCGGCTGCCACAAATAATGCTGGAAACTCATCAATAGCTAAGGGCACTTGATCTTCAGGTATTTTAATGCCTTTTAACGGTGCATAACGTACTCGAATATCAGCGACTGGTTCGCCGCCCGTTAAAGCTTCATTCGATAAGGTTATATCTGCACCCATTAGTCGTAAAATATTAATTACACCAATTCGAGTTGGATTAATCCCGACATGAGTCAAGGTAATATCTGAACCTTCGGCAATCGCCGCACCCACCATAAAAAAGGTCGCTGATGAAATATCAGCGGGCACATCGATTGATGTAGCCGTTAATTTACCACCACCTTCAATGCTCACCGTATCGCCCTTCACTTCAACCGCATAGCCCATACCCATAAACATACGTTCGGTATGGTCACGTGTTGGTGCCGGTTGCGTTACCGTGGTTTTACCATGGGCATACATACCTGCCAACAAAATGCATGACTTCACTTGAGCACTGGCCATTGGCAAGGTGTATGTAATACCTGTTAATTGATTGCCCGCCTTTATTTTAAGTGGCGGCCTATCTTCATCACTATCAATCTTGGCCCCCATCATGGCTAAAGGATCCGTTACTCGACGCATCGGACGAGCTGATAATGATTTGTCACCGGTGAGCGTACTAGCAAAATTTTGACCTGCTAATAATCCACTTAATAAACGCATTGACGTACCCGAGTTACCTAGATAAATAGCTTCATCAGCGGCTTTAAGGCCATGCATACCAACGCCATGAATAGTCACTCGGCCTTCTTTTGGTCCTTCAATCTGGACGCCCATCGCACGAAATGATGCTAAGGTTGCTAAGGCATCATCGCCTTCTAAAAAACCCGTTACTTCTGTAATGCCTTCAGCCAACGAGCCCAGCATAATTGAACGATGCGATATTGATTTATCGCCTGGTACCCGTAATTTACCTTGTAATTTTCCACCCGGCTGTACGATATAGTGTTGCTTATGTTCACTGATCACGCTTTAAAACTCCGCTTAATTTCTTATACTTCACTATTATCAATCTGACCCGGCTCTGCAAATCGAGTATCGCGTGCTTGTTTGGCACGTTTAAATACTTCCACCAGATAGTCACCATCATTATTCGTAATAGCCTGCTCTAAACTATCAAGGCCCTGACGATAGTCATTTAATAACGCTAAAATGGCGGCACTATTACTTAAACAAATATCACGCCACATCACAGGATCACTGGATGCGATACGCGAAAAATCTCTAAAGCCACCGGCAGCGAAACGTAATATCTCATCACAATCTGTCGACTTTGTCAGCATACCAACTAGGTTAAAGGCTAATAGATGTGGAAGGTGACTGGTCGCCGCCAACACTTTATCGTGATGCTCGACGGCCATATCAACCACTTCAGCACCGGTTAATAACCACATAGCACGCACTTTTGCTAATGACTCTGAGTTTGTTTCTGCTACCGGAGTCAACACCACTCTATGATCGTTATATAACGTTTCAAATGCGGCACTCGGGCCACTTTTTTCTGTTCCTGCAATGGGGTGACCAGCAACAAATTGGCTAAATCGCGTACCTAAAGCAGCTCTTGCTGCTGCCACAACCTGTGTTTTAGCACTGCCGCCATCGGTAATAATCGAGTCATCATTTATATATAGTGCTAGCTCGGCCAGTACCGATGCCATTGCGCCTAGGGGTACAGCCAAAAAGATCATATCTGCATCTTTAACGGCATCGGCAATAGAATTAGCTGCTCGATCAATTACACCGAGATTCAAGGCTTGTTGGCGAACACTTTCAGTACGTGAATAGCCTACAACTTCGCCAACCTGTCCCGCTTTTTTTAACGCTAGCGATAAAGAACCACCAATTAAACCTACACCAATAATTGCTAATCGATTGATCATAGTGGTCGACCTAATAGGCTAGACAACACTTCTAGAAAACGTTTATTTTCAGCTTGTAAACCAATACTCACACGCAGGTGTTGTGGCAAACCATAGTTGGTCACAGGACGCACGATAATGCCTTGTTGCAATAATGATTCATAAATATCAAGACCATTATGATCTACATCGACAGTGATAAAATTACCTTTTGAAGGAATATAGTTCAACGCCATTGCCTCAAAGCCCGCTATCAACTGCGCCATACCTTGGTCATTAAGTTGTTTGCTTGCTGCAATATAAGCATCGTCAGCTAATGCCGCCGTTGCGGCTACTAAAGCCAAACTGTTGACATTAAACGGCTGACGAACGCGGTTTAGTAAATTGGCAATTTCTGGATGAGACAAGGCAAAACCCACACGCAGACCAGCCAAGCCATAGGCTTTAGAAAAAGTACGCGTAATAATTAAATTTGGATATTTTGCTAACCAACTAATGGTATCGGCCCTGCCATCACCATATTCGACATAAGCTTCATCAACTACCACTAATGTACTCGCTGGTACTTTTGCGATAAAGGCTTCTAACTCATCATCAGCAACACATGTACCCGTTGGATTATTCGGGTTAGCAATAAAAATAAGCTTGGTGCGCTCGCTAATCAATGTGCTCATCGCTTGTAGATCATGGCCATAATCACGCGCTGGTGCAATCACACCTTTGGCGCCAATCGCCTTTGTCACAATCGGATAAACTGCAAAGGCATGTTGCGAATATAAGACTTCGTCAGCAGATGAGACAAAGGTACGGGCGATAATTTCTAAGACATCGTTAGAACCATTACCCAAGGTTATTTGGCTGAGTCCTAGTTGATATTTTCCTGCCAGGGCAGTTTTTAATATAAAACCATTACCATCTGGATATCGCGTTAGTTCTTTAGCCGCTTGGGCAATGGCTACCAATACTGATTCTGAAGGACCCAATGGATTTTCATTTGACGCCAGTTTAATAATATTTTTTATACCATATTGACGCTCTAATTCTTCAATGGGTTTTCCTGGCACATAAGGCTGAAGTTGGTTAACGCAGGCTAGGGCAATATCACTAAAACTCATAAATACTCCGTCTTAGCACGAAAACTATCAATAATTAATAAGGCTGCGCCGATAACAATTGCTGAGTCAGCAATATTAAATACAGGCCAATGAAAAGTACCGTAATACACATCTAAAAAATCAATCACATAACCATAATAAAAACGATCAATCAAATTACCTAAAGCGCCGCCAAGAATCATCGCGATAGACGTTGCTTCTAGCTTAGCGTGTGGCTTAAGATTTTTCAGCCAGATTAATAACGCAATACTGACTATTGATGCCAAACCAATAAAAAACCATCGTTGCCAGCCATCAGCATGGGCTAAAAAACTAAAAGCTGCGCCTGGATTATGCGCCATTGTTAAGTTAAAAAAGGGGATTACAGCGAAGGTTTCATGCAATGACAGCCATGACACCATAAACCATTTAGATACTTGATCCAGTGCAATAACGAC
>JBLIKM010000037.1:0-10175 GCA_047636295.1 Methylophagaceae bacterium | reverse complement strand
AGGGACTCCATATATGTCATTGCGTGCAGTTAAACTAGTTATCTATGCAGTGGTCGCGTGTATCACTACATTTTCAATACCGCTATTGGCTAATGAAGCTGTTAGAGAGACTAACTACTCTGGCATTACTTCATGGGAACACGATGAGTATGACTCTGAAATCTATTCAAAAGATAACGATAAATATTCGGTAGCAGGCACTATAACCGTGTCAGTGTTTAAATACTTCGGGTTGGCTAGCACTGTTCAGGCAGAAGCATATTCACTAGATTATAAAGCTGGTGGAGAGATTGGCTATCAACAACACGATGACCTCGATAGCTATCAATTAAGGTTTGATTTTTTTGCGAGAAAATTTGATTTAGGTAAGGTTGGCGTTGGGTATGCTTATCAATATAATCGCTATGAAGTTAAATATAAATGGTTGCAATATCGCGATTCAAGTAGGCTTAAAGAAACTGAAGAGCGTGATGTATTCTTTGTTAGTGCAGACTACTATTTAGACCGTGTAACGTTATTGAGTAGATACCATAGAAAAAAAGGGCCTGAGAATAATTCTGACGCAAGTGACGCTAGGGTTAAAGCGTTAGGACTCCGTTTCTATGCCCATGACAACGTGTCATTGTCAGTGTCACGTGAGTGGCATGAAACAACCAAGTTAATATAAATTGGCAACCAGAATTATTTGCTAACAGTGTCGAGGTAGCCTTGCAATATGACCTCCCTGAAGGTGGGGAGCAGTTTCTATTTACTTTAGGTCTAAAATATCATTTCAATTCAAGCCCAACATTGAAGTTACGTGACCGTGAGAATCGGTAGGTCTAGTTTATATCATCAAAAACGTGAGTCACACTCAAACCATTGACCACACTGATTAAGGCAGTAACAATTTCATTAGTCATTATTGGAGCTTGTAACAAGGAAAAAGGATTATTGTTATGTTGATACTTTCCAGACGGATAGGAGAGGTAGTTTATATTTACGACTAGAAATGACGGTAGCAGAATTATTTTCAGGTGGTTAGATTGCTATAGAGGTTATAGAAGTAAAAGGAACACAAGTCAGGCTTAGCATTGATGTGCCAGAGCAATTAAAAATATTGAGAGATGACGCGAACGAAGAGCCGTAAACTGTCTTTGTAGAAATAAATAGCCTGATGCGTAAGTGTTGGGCTTTTTTGTGGGTGATGACTATACGATTAAATAGGTGACAGTTTTACCTTTTAAAAATAGATTGGTACACAACCTGCCCCAAATGTAGCTATGTATATGAAAAGCACATATTGCCCATGCACACGAATAATACTTTTATTGGTTCCATATAGTCCCTAAGTGTTTGAATAATAATGGGCTGATATTTTATCAGTCCTAATCCAGCGTTATACAATCCTAGTCCTTTGCTAGCCGTTAATAGAAGTAAGCTCAGACAGAGGGATAACACTGAATCAACCCGTGTGCTCAACGTTAAGTAAAGAAATAGTTAATTAAGTACGATTATACTTGGGCGTTTTAACGAATACGTTAATTTAGGAGCCAAAATGAGAGAACAAAACACTCGTTTATTAACTAGTGATTGCTTAATATTTCAAGTTAGGACGTTTTTAAATGTGGCTGGCAACGAATGCAAGCGACACTTAGATAAGTTAATAAATCAGTGCAGCGATCAATTAAACAAAATATCGATACGTTTAAGTAAGCCAAGCATCATCAGGTTTCCAATTATCTAACCATGCAGGAATCTCACGTGCAGGCATTGGTTTTGCAATGCCATAGCCTTGTGCTAAGTCACAGCCTAGCTCTATCAGTGTGGTGCCGTGGGCAATGGTTTCTACACCTTCAGCAATGACTTTGCGCTGAAAGGCTGTTGCCAAGCTGATAACACCTTCTACAATGGCTAAATCATCTGGGTCTTCTAACATATCTCGCACAAAGCTTTGATCTATCTTAATCAAGCTGGCTGGCAGGCGTCTGAGATAAGTCAGCGATGAATAGCCGGTGCCAAAGTCATCCAAGGCAAAGGAAACACCAAGATCCCGGCAAGAATTCATAGTCGCCGAGACCTTAATTACGTCATCCAATGCACTGGTTTCTAACACCTCTAATTCCAAATTCTGTGATGACACATCGGGGTGTGCGGCTAAGAGAGCTGTCAGGCGTGATACAAAATTAGTTTGTTGTAGTTGATAGGCGCTGATATTAACGCTTATGGGAAGTGTTATTCCAGCACTTTGCCACTGGCTGATTTGTGTTAGTGCAGCATCAATGACCCATTCGCCTAAATCTAGGCTAATGGTATGGTCTTCTATCACTGGCAAGAATTGTATAGGGGATAATAATCCCCTCACTGGGTGTTGCCAGCGAATGAGTGCTTCTACACCAATTACATCACCTGTGTGCATATTTACTTTGGGTTGATAAAACAATACAAACTCACGTCTATCGAGTGCCGCTTTAATATCGCCGATACTTTCTCGCTGAGTCTTAACGGCATTATCGTGTGCGGTATCGAATAAGTGATACCGATTCTTACCGGCTTGTTTAGCTAAGTACATCGCTTGATCGGCATGACGCATAAGTATCTCGGCATCTGCGCCATCCTGAGGATAGAGGGTAACCCCGATGCTAGTGGAGACCTGTAATTTAATTTCGCCTATGGTTACAGGCCTGGACGCTGAAAGAAGCAATCGTTCTAATACCGGCTGACAATCCTCAACTTTGGTTAAATCAGCTAATACAGCGACAAATTCATCACCGCCGATACGGGCAAGCGTATCACCCTCACGTAAGGCTTCTTTCATGCGAAGCGAAGCAATAATCAATAGTTCGTCACCCACAATATGACCATGGCTATCATTGACGTCTTTAAATCCATCTAAATCCAAAAATACTACGGCGACTGAATTATGATGCCGTTGGCTTTGCACCATTGCTTGGCTCAGGCGATCCGCGAGCAGTGTGCGATTAGGTAGACTGGTTAACACATCATAATTAGCCATCCATTCTAGTTGACTCTGATGCTCTTTTATTCGCGTAATGTCAGAAAAGAGTGCGACATAATGGCTTACTTTGCCAGCAGCATCGTTTACGACACTGATAGTGAGGTTTTCAGGATATACTTCGCCATTTTTACGACGATTCCAAACTTCACCGATCCAGTGGTCTGTTGTGTTAATCGCTTGCCACATCTCAGTATAAAATTCGGGAGATTGTCTGCCTGATTGAAGAATGCGTGGATTTTGACCGATGACTTCTTCGCGAGAGTATCCCGTGATTTGGGTGAAAGTGTCGTTGACTTCGATGATAGTGCCTGCAGCATCGGTGATCATGATGCCCTCACGAGCATGGGTGAAGACACTGGCTGCTAGTTTTAGATTTTCTTCAGATTGTTTTCGCTCAGTGATATCAGAAATAAAACCATGCCAAAGAATACTGTTATCACCCAGTAATTCAGGCCTAGCTCGGCCAGATAACCATCTAGCTCCTTTAATAGGCAATATGACCCGATATTCAAATTCCCAGAGCATCATGGTACGTGCTGACGATTGAATCGACGATACGAACATGTCGTAATCGTCTGGATGCACTACGGCAAACAACGTAGAGGCATCTTTATAGATCTGTTCAGGTGAAACTTCATAAATTTCATAAAGACCATCACTAGCATAAGGAAAACATGCACGACCATCAGGGAAAAGCTGATACTGATAAATAACACCAGGGAGTTGATTTGCTATTTTTTGATGCCGATCAGCTTCCTGCTTGAGATTGTGTTCGAGTAACTTACGGGCCGTAATATCTTGTGCGATACCTAGATAGCCTGTGATCTCACCTTCTACCGAACGTACAGCACTGACAACGAGCGATACCGTTAAATGTGAGCCATCTTTTCTTACATACGTCCATTCTCTGCGCTCCCATGCCTTTAAGTTAGCTTTTGTCACGAAGACATCAATACCTGATACCTTATAACCAAGTTCATCGCTTAATTCTTGAGCTCGTTGGGTCACTTCTTTTTCAAGATGTATAAGCATTGGTGTCGTTTGATCGACGATTTCTACTGCACTATAACCGAGCATATGTTCAGCACCGCGATTAAAGACACGGATCACGCCCTGATTATCTGTAGCAATGACCGCTACTTCTGAGGCTGCTGCCAACACATTTTGGGTATTTCTATTGGCCTGAATTGCAGTTTGTTCAGCCTGTTTACGCAATTTAATTTCTTTGCGTAGTTTAATTACCCATACAAAAAACAACAAGAATGCAGCCATGATTCCAAGACCATATTTCACCATAGTCTTAGTGTTAATTCCTTCCTTAATATTCAGTCCCAGCCAGTGGTTTAATATTGCATCGTTTTTCTCTGGTGAAATGGCCTCCATGGCTTTATTCATAATGGAGGCCAACTCAACATTATCTTTATAAACAGCAATGCTTTGTTGACTGCTATAGGGCGTTTGCCCTGAAAATCGTAGGTTAAGTAAACCTAGTTCTTTGATTATATAGTTGGTGATACCGGCATCACCCACGTAGGCATCAGCCTTTCCGGCAGCAATGAGATTCAAGGCTTCTTTAGTGCTTTCGGCGACAAGCAATCTTATATTTGGATGTTGCGTTTTTAGCATCTCCTCCATGAAATAACCTTTTTCAACTACTACGCGTTTGTTCTGTAAGTTTTCCAGCTTCCCAATAAACTCCCCTCGGCCACTGTCTATAATAACGATAGGCGATGATTTAAATGGTTTAACAAAGATAAGATGCTGAGAACGTTCTGGTGTTGGAACTGCGCTAGAAAGCATATCTAGTTCGCCATGCATCCCCATGTTGAGCGTCTCTGCCCATGATTTGTCGCCATGAATTTCAAACTTTACGCCAAGCTTTTCTTCGATCAGGTCTAAATAATCTGCCACCATGCCGACATAGTGACCATTGGCATCGATAGACTCATAAGGCGCAAAATCTGGATCAATACCCACCGTAATTAGATGATGTGCATTAAGCCAGGTTTGTTCTTGTTCCGTGAGATTAATCGTGCTGTCTTTTAAGTTATAAATAAATGCTGATAAATCGTCATCACTGATTGTTTTCTTTAAACCTGCATCTACTTGTAAATGAACAATCGCTTTTAAGCGGTTTAAGCTAATTTGACCGAGAGGAATTGCGTCGGGTGCAATCAACTTACGGGTTTCTTCTGCTTCAAACCTTAGGTGCTCTATGCTAAGTCGACTTTTATATTTTTGATGAATTATTTGGACGAGTTGTTCAGGGTGATCAAGGGCATATTGCCAACCCTTTAGTGAGGCACGTAAGAACCGATGGGTACG
The DNA here is from genome assembly GCA_047636295.1 of Methylophagaceae bacterium. GTDB lineage: Bacteria > Pseudomonadota > Gammaproteobacteria > Nitrosococcales > Methylophagaceae. Next base: position 4,852 of record JBLIKM010000037.1, on the reverse strand, counting down.
CTCTGGATAATCTCGTAATTCTTGCTGACTGGTAAAAAGCATATCACCGTAGAAATCAATCCCATAATTTTGAGGACTAATGATATTAACCTTAACGCCTTGCTGTTTGAAGTAATAACTTTGGTCTGAGATATAACCGGCAATAACATCAACCTTGCCTTGTGTAAGCAAGCTATAGTCATTAATTTGCTGAAGTAAGGTAAAATCTTTTTCAGAAATTTTAGCCCCCGCAAGCATTGCTCTCAGAGGTGCCTCATTTGCACTAAGTGAATCTGACATAATGCGTTTACCAGCCATTTCATAAGGACTGATGATGCCTGAATCTTGTCGGCTAAAGAAAACTAAAGGGTTGTGCTGAAAGATTGCCGCAAGAGCTATCATGGGCTCGCCTTGTGCAAACTGTGAAAGCAAACCAGCATCGCCCACACCATAATTGGCCTCACCTGAAATAACTTGTTTTACTACGCTCTTATCAAGATCACGTTCGACAATTTCAACCTCAAGACCTTCACTTGCATAATACCCTTGCTCAACAGCCGCGTAATAACCCGCAAATTGAAATTGGTTAAACCATTTTAATTGCAGTCGGATCTTTTCTTGAGTAGGTGTTGCTTGGCTAGAAGCGGCTTGGCTCAATTCAGTTACGCTAAGAAAACTAAATAAGACAACGCATGACCATAAACAATATCTGAATAGTATCGCGAATAATGTATTGGTTTGTGTCAATTTACTCCTTCGAAAATTCAGGTTGAATTAGAGCTTGGATTTGACCGATTAGTATAACCCCTAACTATAGACAAAAGGGCAGTGAGATGGCGAGCAGGCTTTTATTTGACCAAAGATAAGGAATTTTAATGCATTGTCCTCAACAGGCTAATGAACAATAACATCAGAGAAAGACCCTATTGAAACCAAAACACAGGAAAATGAACCTGTTAGTATTATTAGCATAACAGTACTTGCTTAAGCAATATTGAGGCTAGATGTCTTTTAAAGGGTATGACATTAATAAGTCGTAAATTAATGTTTAATCGCCTTACTGGTTTTTATACAATTCTGAGGCGATTAGCTTATTGAGGATAATTCCAATTCGATTATTGCAAACAAGCTAGTACAGATAAAGTTTAAGTTATCGTCGGATAACGCACTCGTAGGTGAAAGGAAAATCTTCTAAATGTTCATATTGTGATGCATTATCCACATCAAGTGAATAGACTTTTTCTTTTACACAGTCTTTATCTGTCGTCTGAATAGCATTACTTTTATTAGAGGCATGAAGGGCGCTGCTTTTCTTAGTAGCTTGTATGGCCTTATTTTCATTAGAGGTATGAAGGGCGCTGCTTTTATTAGTAGCGTGTATGGCCTTATCTTCATTAGAGGCATGAAGGGCGCTGCTTTTATTAGTAGCGTGTATAGCCTTATTTTCATTTGTAGTTTGGCGGCTGTCACCGTCATTAATGAATACTTGAGTTGGTCTTTTGTGAGCTTGCTTTATCGTGGATTCAGTTTCAGCATTAATGTCTGAAATAATATCTATTTCAGACAATGTGTCTGCTGACTTTTTTTCTTGAGCAGGGGCAAAGCTATCTGAATTATCTTTAATGTCACTGTGTCGTTCGCCATCTTTTATTTTGGCTGGATCACGTGTCGCTTCAAGCTTAATTTCGGGCGTGACTTCTTCACGTTGTTGTTTGCCAGTAGTGTAAATATCTTCATTTTTAACGTTGTCCTCAAACAACTTCGAAAATAGATTGGCACTTTTCTTTTCCATAGAGCTTGATATGCCTTCAAGGCGTTCACCTGCGTGTGTAGTTAAAGAAAGACTTAATAATAAAAGTAAAAAACTGATTTTCACGGTAATACCTCAATATCCATATTTTATTAGCTTAACTATAAGCAACAGCTAATGCAATTAAGCGGAACAGATAGAATTACCTGCAGCTCAAACGAAATTTATTGCGAGAGACGTCCAGATTAGAGTTATGGATAAATATAACGTGGTAAGTTAAACGTATTATTAGTTCAATTATCGTGGAAACTCATTTGCATAATGCGAGATCCACTGCTTCGCAGCTTGCCCACTGGTCAGTTTAACGCCTGTCTCTAGTAATATTTTGTTACGGTAATTTTCGATGTGACAGACTTGTTCAACCATGCGGATGGCAAAGCTAACCGACTCTTGTTGAAAAGCCACACCAATTAAAAACCTGTTGCCATTGTGCTTACACCATCCGACAATACCATGAGCTTCAAATTCAGGCTGGCAGATAGGGATGATAATGTCGATGTATTGGCCCGAATTAATACGATGATCGCTAATAAAACATAAACCACCATCACCGACATCTTTTGCCTGTATTGTTTCTATTTTCTCGCCCACATTAAATAGAATTGGTATGGCAGTTGGATGACGAATAAATTTTCGTTCAGTATTTCCCATTAATAGACATTATCCACTAAGTTACTTAATATCAATGACTTGTTTAATATTAATAGCATAATTAATTTCTAATGGTATTGCTTAACAATGAAAATATGATTTTATTGATGAATTTTTGTTGGTAACTGCATTATACGATGTAGTGTATTGAACAGAACGTTGAAGCCGAGCGATATACCGTCGCCTTTATTTAATTTCAGCTAATAATTGTTCAAGCATACCTTCTGCTTGTCCTACATAACCACTACCAAAGAGATTGACATGGTTAAGGATATGATAAAGATTATACAATGTTTTTCTAGTTTTATAGCCTGCATCTAGAGGGTACTCTGCTTGATATGCAGCAAAAAAATCAGCACCGAAACCACCAAATAATTCTGTCATGGCAATGTCTGTTTCACGATCACCGTAATAACAAGCTGGATCAAAAATTACAGGATTACCTTGTGGATCGGCGGCAGCATTGCCACCCCATAAATCGCCATGTAATAAAGCGGGAATAGGTGTGTAATTTGCAAAAAATAGATGAAGGTTATCTAATAATAATTCGCCTTTATCCTGTAAACGAGCGCCAAAGCCATTTTTTGATGCAAATTTGAGTTGTTGACCGAGCCTGTGACGCTGCCAAAAGCTCAGCCAATCATGTTCACGGTCATTGTGTTGTGGGGTGCTACCAATAGTATTATTAATTTGCCAACCATAAAACGGGTGCTCGTGACGATGTAATTGAGCGAGCTGTGAACCCAAACGTTGACTGGCTTGACCATGTAAGCTGCCAAGCTGAATGTATTCTAAAACTATGTAGCTATATTCTGTGGTTTGACCATGACAAATTATTTCGGGGATCCGCACGCAATTTAACGCCCGCATTTCGTCCAAGCCCTGTGCTTCAGCCTCGAACATCGCTGATAGTTGTGGTCGGTTAAGTTTAATGAAATAAGATTGCTGAGCCGATTGTATTTGATAAGCATCATTGATGCCACCACCACCAATAGCGGTTAGACGATAATTTTTTAAGACCTGACCTGTCGTGCGTTCAATTTGATGGACTATATTATCAATATTAATTGTCACGAGAATCACCTTAATAAACACAAAGTAGCATGGTATGCTGATAACTAGTTTTTGCCAAGTTGCACACCGGAGAGAACCAATGACACAACAAAATTCAACAACTGAAATTAACGATAAACAACGCGTGGCAATCCATGTCGCCAACTTAGTGGAGGAGGGTATGATCGTTGGCCTTGGTACAGGTTCAACTGCAAATTATTTTATTGAACAATTAGCTCATCGCAAACAGCAAGAAAATTTGCAATTCACTGCTGTGGCCAGCTCTGTGGTAAGTACCATTAAAGCGCAACAGTTAGGATTAAATATGATGGCGATAGAGCATCTGCGCCAACTCGACCTGTATGTTGATGGGGCTGATGAGGTCTCGCCAGAGATGAGTCTATTAAAAGGCCGAGGCTTTGATTTAGTGAAGGAAAAATTATTAGCAAAAGCCAGCGCAAAATTTTATGTGTTGGTAGATAACAGCAAGATAGTGACCCGCATCGGCGAACTGTTTCCTATACCGGTAGAAGTTTCACCGTTTTCTTGGCAAATGGTGTTACGCAACTTGCAACAGATTGGTGGCACTGGCGGTTTACGCAAAAATGCAAAGGGTGATGGCTTAGCGATTAGCTCGCAAGGTAACTTGATTTTTGATATGACGTTTGATGCAAGTCTTAATGCTCAAGAACTTAATGCTGAATTAAATGCCGTGCCTGGCATTATAGAACATGGCATCTTTCACCATCTAGCCACCACTATTTTTATTGGTGATAAGGGTGAAATTATTAGACGACACTAGCCCGAGTATCACCTCGGGCTAGTTAATCCAAAACTTAGAGTTGTTCTAAAATAGTTTCAGCTTTAGATACACCGAACTCGCCTGAGCCTTCAACGCCCAAGTAAGTCACAATGCCATCTTCAACAATCATCGCAAAACGGAAATAACGCATGCCCATGCCGCCGCCTGTTAGATCACGATCTAAGCCTAATGCTTTGGCATATACCGCACTACCGTCCGCCATCATACGTACTTTGCCAGCAGCTTCATTTTGTTTACCCCAAGCGGCCATAACAAAAGCATCGTTAACGGCTAAACACCAGATCTCATCAGCGCCTTTAGCTTTGATTTTATCTGCTAATTGCACATAGCCTGGTAAGTGTTGCGCTGAGCAAAGCGGTGTAAATGCGCCAGGCACAGCAAAAATAATGACTTTTTTGCCTTTAGTCAGTTCTTGCACATCTTGCGGCTGAGGGTTTACAGGGCAGCCGTTTTCAGGGTCAAACTCAATACATTCAGTTAATTTACCAGCAGGTAAGCGTTGTCCAACTTCGATAGTCATAAAGGTTCCTTCAGTT
>JBLIKM010000036.1:0-10507 GCA_047636295.1 Methylophagaceae bacterium | reverse complement strand
CGTGTTAAACGTCCCTTTACTGACAATACTTCAGTTGGATCATTATCTAGTCTTTGTTGGTGTTCTCGTAACCGTGCCCGCCAGTTTTCAGTACGATTAGCTTGCAGGGATAATCCATTACTCGGCGCGGTCACTGCTTCGTTCCTCACCTAACAATTTATTAATGATGCTATTCAGACGTGCTTCTACTGTGGCGTCAACCGTAGTATCAAGGGTTTCAAGTCGAACACCGCCTCGCGTTAAAAGAGGATCTTCTACCCAATTCCAGCCGCCATCATCTTCAAGCGATAAACCTTTTTTAACCAACTCGATATCTTGGGGGTGCAAAAATATCTTCAATTTCCGATCGTTGATTGGTAACACGGCTATCGCGGCACGTACTGCACCGATCACATGGTCGGGTTGTAATTTTAACTCTCGCCGTACTAACTGCCTTGTCATGGTTGAGACTAACGCAATTAAATCTGTTTCAATTTGCTGATCCAGCTCTAATAACGGTGTATTTAAGCTTGTCATGATCTGTTTCAAATAGTCCAGTTGTTGATTTACCTGTTGCTGTCCAGCGGCTAAGCCCGCTTTGTTACCTGCTGCACGCCCAAACTCAAAGCCTGCTTTATAGCCTTCTTCTTCCGCATCTTTTTGTAGTGCTTCGATGTCTTCTACAGTAAAGAATTTCTGAGTTTCATCTTCAGCATCACTAACCGACACCATTTTGGGTGCCTGCCAACGTTGATAAGCTGCGCTCAATTCTTCTGATGACACAACATCAGACTGCTCAGTAATGAGTTCATTATCAGAGGAAGTCATCGCCACCACTGCCACCTAACATAATCTCACCTTTATCAGATAACGTACGTGCGGCAGTAAGAATAACTTTTTGCGCCGCCTCGACATCACTGACCCGCACCGGAGGCATTGCCTCTAAATCATCACGCAACATTTCAGCTGCACGTTGTGACATATTTTTGAGGAATTTTTCTCGTAAACTTTCATCAGCACCTTTCAAGGCAAGCTGTAATTGATCGGTCTGAATTTCACGCATCAAGCTCTGAATGCCACGATCATCAACATCAATCAAATTATCAAAGACAAACATAAGATCTTCGATACTTTGACCCAAATCAGGTTCAGATTCTTTTATTTTTTCCATAATCGCAGCTTCAATACTACCGTCTACAAAGTTGAGTATATCGGCCGCTGTTTTCAATCCACCTACCGAGGTTTTTTGACCACTCGCACTTCCACTAAATTGTTTTTCTAAAATATCATTCAATTCAGTCAATGCTGACGGTTGAATACCATCTAATGTTGCCACGCGTAGTAATATACCCGATTGATCACGTTCAGGAAATTGGCCAAGAACGGCTGCAGCTTGATCAGCCTCCAAAAATGAGCAGACAATAGCAATAATTTGGGGATGTTCTAGGCGAATAACTTCATAAATAGCACGGGCATCCATCCATTTAAGTTGTTCTAAACCATTAGTATTGCTACCTGACAAGATCCGATCCAACAAACTACCCGCTTTATCGGGACCTAAGGCACCCACCAACATTTTGCGGACATAGTCATGTGAGCCGATACCTAAGCCTGTTTCTTGTTCTACGGTAGAGACAAAGTCATCCAAGACACTTTTTACTTCAAGTCGATTAACATTACTCAATGTTGCCATGGCCTGACCAATATTTTGCACTTCTTTCGGCGTCATATGCTTCAATACTTCAGCCGCATCAGTCTCACCGATTGAACGCAGAAATACCGCCGCCTTCTCTGTGCCTGTTAATTTTCGTGCTTCTTCAGCCATTATGCTTCACTCGCAGACCAATTTTTAACCACTTGTGCAACTAAGGCAGGATCTTGCTGCACCAAGCTACGTACGTTATTTACTTGTTCTTCCATATCGGAAGAGCCAGAGGTGATTTTAGCTATATCATCGCCACCAGCAGCTTTCGAAGATGCTTGTGCTTGACCCGATGTCATACTTTGTGAGTTAACACCTGAACCTTGTTTATCATCTGCTACTGGGATCTTGTTTAAATCTTTAAAAGCCGGACGAATAACACCAAATATCAAGAATAATATCAGTAATGCGCCCAATATTTGTTTAGCAACATCCCATACCCATGTTTGTTCCCAAATGGGTAATTCAGGCAAGGCAGCAACTGAAGCTGGCACAATAAACGGTGCATTTACCACATTTAAACTATCACCTCGTGCTTGATTGAAACCAATTGCATCCATCACTAAAGCATTAATACGTGTCATTTCAGCCTCCGTAAGCGCAGTAGTAATCATATTACCTTCCACATCAAGACTATGACGCTCATCAATTAATACTGCAACACTTAGTTTTCTAACCGAACCTGGTGCGACACGAGTATGACTAATTGTACGATCTAATTCGAAATTTCGCGTACTATTTTTGCTGCTACTACCCGGTACTGCTGTACTAGCTGCTTCTCCGTCAGTATTGACAACCGTTTCAGGAGCAACGCCACCACCCGGAGGTTGATTGCTTAATGCACCGGGCACACCAAATGCACCACCAGCGCCTACCCGTTTTTCTTCTTGAATTTGTTCGCTACGCACTGCGGCTAGGTCAGGATTATAGCTTTCCTGAGTTAGCTCAGTGACGGTAAAATCAACTTCAGCAACAACTTGTGCTCGCACACCATCGAGACCTACAATCGGAGACAATATATCTTCAATACGGTCAATATAGCCTTTTTCTAGTTTTTGAGTGTATTCCAACTGCGTATCACTCAAAGCCACATTGGCATCGCGATCATTTTTACTGAGTAGTCGTCCTCGTTGATCAACGACAGTAACGTCGCCATTAGACATATTAGGCACACTCGATGCCACCATATGCGTAATGGCAGTTACTTGACCCGGTTCTATATTTCTACCTGCATATAAATTTAAGATAACTGATGCCGTTGGCTCTTTACGCTCACGAACAAAAACAGATTGTTTGGGCGTCGCTAAATGAACGCGGGCACTTTGAACATTATTTAATTGTGAGATTGAACGTGACAGTTCTTCTTCCATCGCGCGTTGATAACGGGCGCGCTCAACAAATTGACTGGTGCCAAACCCTTGATCACCATCCAACATATCCATACCTTGAGTGGAGCTATGTGGCAACCCTTCAGCAGCCAGTTTCATCCGTAGTCCTTGCACTTCAGATGCTGGTACCAATAGAGCACCCGTTGTAGGATCTAATTTATAGTCAATATTAGATTGCTGCAAGACAACGACAACTTCTGATGATTCCTTCGGCTGCATACCTGAAAATAATACCTGATAATTCGGCGTCTGTGACCACATCAAAACATAACCACCGATGGCAATACTGGCAGCAATGGCGACTAAAAACATAACTTGTTTCATGACAGGTTGGCGAGATACGTTAGCTTGCATTGCGCCAAGCTGTGTGGTTGGCAACGCTATTGAGTTAGTAGTGGCTGGTACATTTTCCATGATTTATCTCTTTATGAATCAATTATAGAATTTAGGAAATCTAAACGCTCATCCTCATCACTTCTTCATACGCCGAAACTAATTTATTTCGTACTTGCAATGTCGCCTGAAAGGCAACGGTTGCTTTTTGTGAGGCAATCATTGCATCTGCTAAACTGACATTAGGATCACCCATTTCAAAGGCCGTTTTTAACTTGCCAGACGCTTGTTGCGTTTCATTAACCTGATCAACCGCTGACTTCATTAAGCTTGAGAAATTCATCGAGTCACCCCCTTCGCTTTGGCTAGGTGGCGTAATTTGAGTTGGCTGTTGAGTGGCTTGTGCTTGAGCAGCACGCATTTGCATTAATAATTGGTTAGGGTCAATTGCATTAATCATCATCATGGTTCTCCAGTAATTCTTTGGTTAACCCTACTTATGCAGACTTCTTGCCAACCTTCTCTGGAATCTCAACACCTTCCTCTCTAAAGCGCGTAATCTTATAGCGTAAGGTGCGCTCACTTATCCCCAATTCGTTAGCAGTGGCTCGTCTTGCACCGTTATTATTTTCTAATGCTTCAATAATATGCCGTTGTTCGTGGCTACGTAAATCATCATTTAAACTACTATCACTACTACGACCACTGTCAGTATTTTGACTCTCACTAAACTCCATTGCTATTGACTCAAAGGCCAAATCTTGCACTTTAATACTGTCGCCAGATTGTAAAATCAACGCACGTTGTAAAACATTATCTAATTCACGTACATTTCCTTGCCAATAATTAGCTAATAATGCGTGTACAGCCTGTTTATCCAACTCGGGGGCCATGCGTTTTGCTTGACGGCAATGATGACTTATTAACTGTTGAGCTAACGGTAAAATATCGTCTGGTCTTTCTCTCAATGGCAATAACTGCAAAGGAAATACATTCAAGCGGTAAAATAAATCTTCTCTGAAGCATCCCGCTTTTATCTCCTCACGTAAGACTTTATTCGTTGTCGCAAGTACGCGAACATCTAATGATAATAATTTACGCCCACCCAAACGTTCAACTTCTCGTTCTTGCAACACGCGTAATAATTTAGCTTGTAAATTTAAATCCATTTCAGAAATTTCATCAAGCAAAATTGTACCCTGTTGCGCTTGCTCAAATTTACCCGCATAAGCTTGGCTCGCACCTGTAAAGGCACCTTTTTCGTAACCAAACAACGTAGCTTCAAGCATATTATCAGGAATGGCTGCACAATTAATTGCTACAAACGGCTTATCATGTCGAGGTGAGTTATTATGTAAAAACCGCGCCAATACTTCTTTACCTGTTCCACTTTCACCACTAATCAACACTGTTGCATCGGTATCGGCAACCCGCCGAGACAAACTTAATAAATCTCGCGAATGCTTATCTACAGCAATCATGTTGTCATTATTAGCTGCATTACGAATATAACGCTGAACGCGATCTAGCAAATCATCCGCTTCAAAAGGTTTAATTAAATAATCACTGGCACCTTCATGTATCGCTTCAACGGCACCTTGCACTGTGCCATAAGCAGTCATCAATAGAATCGGTAGATCGGGTAGTAATGCTCGCGCCTTTTTCATTAAGGTATGACCATTCATTGGTCGCATTTGTAAGTCACTCAACAGTAAACCAAAAGGTTCATTAGCAAGTTTATCTAGTGCACTTTCCCCTTCATTGGCTGATGAAACGTTATAGCCCGCTAACTCTAAGGTGTCACATAAGGCACCACGAAGATCGCTATCATCTTCTACTACTAACACGGTTGATTTATTCATTATGGTTCCTTACTTTTTATTTTTGAGCCGTGAGCATGAATTTATTTGCAGGCTGATAAAGTGGCAATCGTAAACAAAAGGTACTGCCTTCACCTTCATCACTTTCAAACCACAACTCACCTTTATGGGCCTTTGCTATCGATTTGACGACAGCTAATCCCAAGCCTGTTCCCGAAGAACGTGTGGTAAAAAAAGGCGTTAAAATTTTATCTTGATCTGCTTGAGCAATACCTACACCATCATCTTCGACACTGATTTCGATATAATCCGTATTATCACCCTCTTGCATAATGTCAACAAAAATAGACACATACCCGCCAGCAGTACAGGCTAGGCGTGCATTATTGACCAAGTTATTCAACGCGCTGGTCAATGCGTCTTTACTTCCGTAAACATAGCTGCCTTTGATAGCATCATGTATTTCTAAATGTATATTTTCTGTATCTGATTGTGATCTAAATTGTTGCTCAACTCCAGAGAGTAGGTCTTGTAGTAAAACCGGAGCTGTCTCAGCCATATCACCTCGTGAAAAAGCCAACATATCTTTTACCAAACGTTCCATATGACTGATACTATTATGCAATCGTTTAGCAAAACGTTGTATTAACTTTGGATCAGTATTTTCTTTTAACAGCGGCGCGACATATAACAAGGCCGTAGATAATGGGGTGCGAATTTGGTGTGCTAATCGTGCAGCCATTTCACCCATTGAAGATAATCGCTGTAAATGTGCTACTTGCCGCTGGAGCTTACGTGTTTCAGTGACATCATTAAGCAACACAATCTGACTAGATTCTCCCTCAAGTGGCTTAGTTGAAATATGAACTAATCGGCCATCATGCAACAACATATCATGACCATTATTGGCATGCGGACGGAAGGCACGCTCAATAATCGTGGTCCAAGGCTCTCCATCTAAAGGTTCACTCAACAATCTGACAGCAGCAGCATTACTTTGCTGAATCATGCCATCGCAACTCAGCACTATTACACCACCAGGTAATACAGCTAAAAGACGTGTCATACGCGTTACCGAACGGAACAACTGGTCATTAATATCTTCAGACGAATGAACAGTATACGAGGCAGCATTATCAGGCACAGATAAAGTAAACTGTGGTTTCTGCACTCCCCATTCACATGTTTGATTCATTTTTTTCTCCGCATAACGATAGCTGTATTTTCGTTATTAAGAGCAAAAAACATGCCTACATGTGATTTATCAATAAAATTAGAGGCTTACGTGAAAGTATTAATTAGGCGTCAATACACAGATTCGCTTTTTAAAACTATTCGCGCTATCTAGTCACCATCACGTTGAATACCATATTTACGCATTTTTTCTACCAAGGTTGTACGACGCATTTTTAATCTATTTGCTGCGTGCGCTACTACACCCGTAGCTTCATCTAAGGCTTGTTTAATCAGATAATACTCAAGGTTTGCTAGATGTTCTTTTAAGTCTAGTCCCTCTTCTGGCAAGCTCTCGATTTCTGCTGATGGCATGTCATCTGAAACATTTCCAGAGATAACCTCTACTTTTTTTGCTTCCACTAGTTTCATTACTTTTGATGTAGGTGTCTCTTCAATTACCGTGACAACTGCTGCAGGTAAGTCTTCGCCATCAACCTGAAACTTCTCCGGTAAATCATCGTAATCGACTGTGCCATAAGGATACAGAATAACCAAACGCTCAACAATATTAGCCAGTTCACGTACATTGCCCGGCCACTGATAACGATATAAGGAAGCAATTGCTGCCGAGGTTAGACGTACCGTGCCACGATTTTCATGTTCGACACGGGTAATTAATTCATTAATTAATAGGGGAATATCCTCTGGGCGTTCACGTAACGAAGGCATTTCTATTGGAAACACATTCAAGCGATAAAATAAATCTTCGCGAAAGCGACCATCGAGAATGTGCTCTTCTAAATTACGATGTGTGGCAGCAATAACACGTACATTGGCCACTATCGTTTTATTGCTTCCTACTCGCTCATAGGTACGTTCTTGCAAGACACGTAACAACTTAACCTGCATAGGTAAAGGCATATCACCAATTTCATCAAGAAATAGTGTTCCGCCTTCTGCCATTTCAAAACGACCTTTGCGCGCCGTTATGGCGCCGGTGAATGAGCCTTTTTCATGGCCAAATAATTCACTTTCTAATAGTTCGGCAGGTATGGCACCACAGTTGACCGGCACAAAAGGTTTATGTTTACGAGTAGACAAATGGTGAAGGTTTCGCGCCACCACTTCTTTACCGGTACCAGATTCACCCAATATCAACACATTCGCATCAGATTCAGACACTTGGTCGATCATCCGTTGTACCGCTTTCATTGCACGACTATTTCCAACTAAACGGCGAAAGTAATACGCTTGGTTGTCTCCTGCACCCTCTTGCTGCCCACGATAAATAATGGCTTGTTGCAAGGCATTACTTAATTGAGGATATTTAACAGGAATAGATAAGGTACCTAATGTACCAGGGAAATCTACCACTTCATCATCAGGTAGATCTAATTGAAAAACCGGAACACGTGTTTCATGATTAACTAATTCGCGCAATAACTGTTTGGTTTGATGTTTATCACCACAATCACCCACAATGGCCATTGCAATATTAGATAAGTCACCCGCATCTTCAAACCACAAATCAATATTTTCAACAATAACGGCTTGGCAATTTATAAATTCGACCAGTGTCGATAACAACTCACGTCGGACTGGATCGACATCCACCAGCAATACATTGTTTGAACTCATTCTCGCTCCAACCATTGAAATTAATGCTACATCAAATAAATCGACATAACTAATCCACAGACAAAGAGTTAACCACCTTTCTTATTGATTGTCAAAAAAGTGACACTATTCATTTTCAAGTATGGAAAACCGACTTATTGTCGTAGATTTGGATATTTCTAACTTGACTAATGGGTCGAGTTAAAACCCGACCTACAAAGCGGCTAGCCTTTTTGTAGCTTGGACTTTCAGTCCAACATTTACCCTAACAAGCTTAATACTTGTTGGGGTAATGCATTAGCCTGTGCCAACATTGCGGTACCTGCTTGCTGCATAATCTGAGCACGCGATAAAGAGGCTGTTTCAGCGGCAAAGTCTGCATCCATAATTCTTGAACGACTTGCTGATAAATTTTCAACCCCCGTAGCCGTTACAGCCAATACGGATTCAAGTCTATTTTGAACCGCACCCCACTCGGCACGCATAGTACTTACATTATTTAATGCGCTATCAAATGCCGTGATTGCAGTGTTGCCTAAACTGACTACATCTATCGCATCCAAACCCAAACCTTGAAGACTCAAGCTGGTTAAATTGACATCTATCGTCTCCCCCACATTGCTACCGACTTGAAACGAGACGCTAGATGTTGCTAGCACCGTTTCTGCACTAGGCCAAACCTCAATAAATCCCACCAATGGGTTATCCGTTAAATTAGCAGTATCGGGGATAGAACCAGTCGCAGTAGTATCACGAGTCCCTCCACTAGCATCGGCACCACCAATACCACCAGTATCATTATTCGCCAAATTCATGGTGCCAATAAACGTCGCACCATTAGTTTTGAAATCGGCTGCAAACTCAGCTTGACTGGCTATGTCAGCAATGCCTGCTTGAGCAAAATAATCATCCATCGTGCGATCAGCACCGCCACTTAAATAACTCAGAGCTTCCGGCACGCCACCTGTGGCTATCGAATCTAAATAACGAGTAGCAACATAAGCCGTGGCATATTCTTTTTGTGAAGCAGTCCAGGCAGGATCATTCTCACCATCCATAGTATCAATCCCATCTACCACCTGCTGCGCAGAGGAGCTACCTAACACATTACTTAAGCGACTATCACCACCCGGTATAAACTCGGCGGTACCTTCGATAAACCAAAGAGGAAACTGCTCTAAATTAGTGGTTGCAGCCATTACGGCATGGGTCATTTCATGAGAAATCAGCTGATCGTATACATTCCCTGCATTTGGATTACCACCATCACGAGCGGCATAAATTGCTTCTAACTCACCGACATCAAGGTGCAATTCCATGGTATTTGTTGGCGCATCATAAAAACTTACAAAAGCAGAGGCCGATATCTCAGGGTCTAAAACCACTTTTAAAGTGACATTACCATCTGCTTGCAAACCAAAATAATCCTTAATAATCGTTTCACTTTGCTCGAGCCAAGATGTCTGTAAATCAGTGACAATTCTTTGTTCAGTAGCTGATAATGGTGACGAGGCGCCGGTAGCATCAGAGGGTTGAAAGACCTTAATTGAGTTAAATGAGGTATCGCGGCTTACCCGATCTATTTCTGATTGGATCTGTGAAATTTCTTTTTGCAGAGCCTGTCGATCTGAGGTTGAGTTCGTAGCATTAACAGCTTGAACAGCTAGTTCACGTCCCCGTTGCATTAATTCAGATAAGCTGGCCAAGGCACCTTCAGCTGTTTGAGCTAAAGAAACCGCATCATTAGTATTGCGTCCAGCTTGTTGAAGGCCACGTATTTGTGTAGTAAATCGCTCACTAATGGCCAAACCAGCGGCATCATCTTTAGCACTATTAATCCGCAAGCCAGAAGATAAACGCTGTAAAGTTTGTGCCATCACATTACTATTGCTATTAAGCTGTCGCATGGCGTTCAAAGATGGAATATTAGTATTAATTACACTCATAACATATTTTCAAAATAAAGCTTTCCACTCACGAATAAGCGTTTTTAGCCTTTACTCCGAGACGAATTCCTTTTAATTTTTTTACAAGTTCCGAGCGCTGCTCTGTGCAAATAACGCCTAACTGTTCATTGAGTTCTATCATTTCATTCATCAAGCTACGGAAAGTCAGATTATCTTCATCAGATAAATCTATTTCTTCAAGATTCATTGAACGTACTAAGGACTGGCGTTTTGCATCTAATTCAGTAAACTCATCCCACTCTGACATTTCAGCATGTAAGATTAATTGCCGACTTATTACAATAATATCAGTGGCTAAATCAAATAACGTATCCATACTAATTTTTTATTTAGACGTTGTGCTGTGGTGTTCTTGAGGAATCGCATCCCAACCTGATTTAATCTGAATTATTAACTTGGCTACTTCATCAATCAGTTTAGTATCATTTTTAATATTCGCCTCCAACAACTTCTGTTCCATATAGTCATATAGAGCGTACAATTTCTCAGCAAACTCACCACCCACTTCCACATTCAAACATGAAC
>JBLIKM010000035.1:0-10536 GCA_047636295.1 Methylophagaceae bacterium | reverse complement strand
TTGGCAGTCCTTAAGCATCGTCATGCATTAGGTTATTTATTCGCACTGTGTTTTGCTTATGGCGGCATGTTTGCGTTTATCACCGGTTCACCTTCAGTTTATATGGGATTCTTCAATATAAGTGAAACGGTCTACCCACTACTTTTTGCTGCCAATATTGTCACCATGATTTTGGCTAATCGAGTAAATGTTCGCTTATTACGCTACTACAACCCAAGTCAGTTATTATCATTAGGCCAATCAATTCAATTGCTTACCGGGTCTGCTTTATTAGCTTACATATCTATAGTTGATATCCCACAAATAGCTATTGTTGTTGGCTTAGTGATGTTATTTGTCGGTTCACAAAGTTTTATTGTGTCAAACGCAACGTCAAGCACCATTGAGTTTTTCCCTAATAATAGTGGCACAGCTTCAGCTTTGTTGGGAGCAAGCGGATTTGCGACAGGTGCTATATCAGGTTCGCTTGTCGGTTTGTTAGGTGATGGTACGCCTTTGCCCATGGCCTTGGTGATGACAGGCTGTATTGTCATGGGCATCACATTACGCTTTATACTACAACGGTCTGATAAATTTAAAGCAAGCTAGTTAACTTTAAGCAAATATTAAGAAACCGCATATTATTGTCTGCTCGAACAGTTAAAGCGTAAGTGCTCCACAGCTATGAACATCAAATTCCGCCATTAGCTATGTAACATTGACCAATATTAAACGGCGTTTATTACTAAGTAATACCACTAATTTAATCAAGATGGCTTAAACGACCAATAATCACTTTGTAGGCCAGACCGACAAATACAATCGGAATCAAAATAAACACCAATACAAATTCAGCCAAAATATACACGACAGCAGTGACAGCATTATCTGTTTTAGCTTTAATTGAAGTGAATACATCGGTGAGTTTTAGTTTAGCCGTTAGGCTTTCAAACCAGCCAGAGTCGTGATCACTTGCTGTTGCTTGATTAAGTGCACGCACTTCGTTTTCAGTGGATATTAATACCGAAATTGAATCTTGCCGTTCTGATTCTAACCATGTCTGCATCATGTTTGATGTTATCACCATTGTCGGTACAACCAGTCGAAGTAGTGTTAAGACCACTATCAGTCTAATCACATTTCTTTGTTTGCTAAGTGATATAGACGACTTAATAGCTACAAGCAAAATAGCCATAAACGAAATCCCAGCCAACACCCAGCGAAACACGTCGATATCGCTAAGATCGAGGATTATTTTTTGTATACCTATGGAGGCCGATGCAACTAATAACACCGTGGAGACTTGCTCAATCATATCGTTCAGAGAGTCTAGCAGTTCGCCTGGTGTCAACGTCACCCCTACCCCCATTGGTTCAATAGCGAGTTCAGTACCCTGTGCCATTGAAATAACCGCATTTAAACCACGTAACACCGCATAGACAGACAGTGTGACGGTCAGCATACTGGTAAGCTGTTGGCCAATATTGGGCTCTAAAGGCATCCATAACAATACACTGCACACCACCAGCAATACTAAGTAATAAACGCGTTGTCTATTGGTCACGAGTTTGACTCATTATCTTTATCTTTATTTCTTAACTTTTGCATAATACCTTCCACTAAAACGGTAACACCGAAAGGTGCTTTTTTATGCGATGAGATTGGCCGACTTTGTTTGATAGCTTCATGGCCCAAACGTGAAACATAAATACTGACACCAATACCTTGGGCAACACTGCCTGCCACCAAGCCAGTCATACCTGTTGATGTTTTTTCTATCATTGTGCTGATAGCAGCTTCAGTTCCAGCAGCTAATAATGTCATCTTGATGATCTTAAAAAATACTTGCCATTGCCCAACACGAGTTAGTGATAAGCCATAAATTTTGTTAATTTGATTAACCAATTTAAATGATCGCCACAACGCCACTAATGCATCCAACACTGCCAGTGGGCTCAGTGCTATAAGCACACCGATATTGACACTTTCGTTTTGAATCAAGCGATAGGCTTGTTGGTCCAGTCGGGCAACAAAGTGTTCTGAAAGATAGTCAATCACTTCGGCATCATTCAAATAATCAGGTCGATTATTCAAACACCTCATCAGTAGATCGCCTTGAGCTGTATGTTGATAAAGCGACGTTAATTCAGTAATGAATGTGTCTGACTTGCCATGACTACGCTCTCGTATAAAGAGTGCGGATTGTTCTCTTAGTTGCTCTGCTTTAGCTAATTGTCGTTGGCCTTTATAAAATCGAAATACCTCTACCGAGAGAAGCACAGCAAAAATGGTCAGTAAGCTGCCAAATGCGACGCCCAATATGACATTAGCTGCCAATATGCTATTCAAGGTGACATAACATTGCCATGTAAAGATGACGGCACTAATAGTAAATAGCAAAGCAAACGCTTTTTTACCCCATGATTTCACAGGCTTATCTGTTACGTAGTTGTCATTATCAACTATTAGATTATCATCGCCAGAAATTGTTTCTGGCACGCCCCAATCACTATCATCGTCAACAGTTCTAAAATAAGGATCACGTTCAGCCACTAGAATTTGTCTCCTAACAAAAAGGTCAACACCTTATCCATTCGGATCGATGGCAATCTAGCCCCGTTTGCCAAGCCTTCAATCTCAGGTGGTTGCAAGGTTTCGGGGATCCAATGTTTTAATTCCGCCCATTCTGTTGTTGTCGGAATGTGATCAGGGATCGGAATAGGATCAACCACCCCGCGTTGTCCTGCAGCATTGGTCACGCGTAATAAGTCATTTATTTCTTGAGTGCAGCGAATTGAGCAGGCAGATTCGGTATCAATATCAATTGAGTTTCTCAGTTTCTGCGAACAGGTTCGAACAATGATGTCATTGACCAAGCTACGTAAATTTTCGTGCTGACTGGCTAATACGCGATCAGGCTTGGAGGCCAAAAATAAAATACGCTCAATTTTGGTATTAAACAGTTTCTGTAATGCATTGCTTGAACCATATTTATAACAATCCATAATGCGGCTTTGTGCCAGCATCATGTCTTCAAAATTATCTTGGCCACCACTAATGACTTTGAGTGCATCGATCAACACCACTTGTCGGTCGATATCGTCAAAGAAGTGTTTATTGAAGGGTTTGACTATTTTTTCAATATAATCCTGATAGCGCTGTGACATGACTTTATAAACACTGTTGTCATCAGCACTTATTAACGTCTCTCTATCATAGTTATGTAGCCCAAGTAATGGAAAGAATGGAAGACTTTCATTATAGTTGTCCTCTAATAACATTCTGCCTGGTTGAATTAGTGTTAAACCTTCATCTTTGCATTGTTTCAAATAATGTTTAAATTGTTGATGTATTTGTTTAATTTGAGCATCATCCAACACATCAAATGGGTTGATATCTTGCAGCTGCTGAAAAAAATCACCTAACAAATGTTTCCGTACAACTTGTTTGGCTAAATCAGTCTGGTCAAAACACCAATTAAGATAGTTTTGCCCAATCAGTGGTAAGTCCAGTAACCACTCGCCAGGATAATCTCTTATTTCGATATTAAAAGTGCTTGTTTCGCCTAACACACGATTCAATACTGAATTACGTTTATAGACGATTTGAACGATAGCACTACTTAAGGATTGTGTAGGCTGGGGCCATTGTGGCGGCTTAGATGATAAGGCGGTGATACCCGCTTGGTAGTCAAATAATTCATAACCCTGAGATGACAGTAAATTAACTTCCAATATGCGTTGATCTCTCGCCGCTAAGAAACTGGCTAATCCCGCTTCATTTGAATAGCGTAATTGATGGATAAGGCTAGTAATAAACGTCGACTTGCCACTTGCACTGAAGCCAGTAACACCAATACAGGTATGTTTATCAAATGCACGGTCAAACACCCTACCAGCATCATCAAAGAGGCTATCAGCACTATCCCTTATATCGGTAGTCAACGTCTTAAGTTTGGATGCTAAATTGTTGAACACACTCACTCCTTCTGGTTAAACTCAATTAATTGTAAACCGCAAATAAAACATCAATAGTTCGTCTAGCGCTTTCATGCTGGTCTGTGAGCAATATCTGTAGCCTAATAACGAAAGCTTAAGCCCATTTCATCAAAAGCGCTAACTGTCTATTCATACTTAATTCTTATGTACACATAAGTAGTCGTTATAACAATCAGGAGTTTGAACTTTCGTTCCGGTGGTAACGAGTGAGCATAACTAACCGTGCAAAGTCGCAGCTTAGCTTTAGATAGTACTAATGAGTATATGACATTAAAGTGAAGTTACTTTATTACGCCCATCATCTTTCGACAGATATAAGGCTTTATCTGCACGGATAGTGAAACGCATAGGATCTTCATCATATTTTAACTCGGCAAGGCCAAAACTTGCTGTCACTGAAAACGGCTGAATATCGGCGTCTTCAGCGATCAATAATCGAAGTTTGTTTGCGATGATTGCTGCTTGCGCTAATAAGGTATTTGTTAATAATACGAGAAACTCATCACCTCCCCATCGTGCCGCAATATCTATTTCTCTTAAATGTAGCCGCAATACTTCTGCCACCTTATACAACACTAAATCACCTGAGACATGTCCATATATATCATTAACGGGTTTAAAGTTATCAAGGTCAAACACCAGCAAAGAAAGTGGCTCTCTGGACCGTTTAGCCCTGGCACATTCGTTCTTTAGTTTTTTTTCAAAACCACGCCGATTAAAAAGTAAGGTGAGTGAATCGGTAGTAGCAAGTTGCTCTACTTCTTGGATTTTTATATTCAGTTGATAGTTAATCTCATTCAATTCTTCTGTTCGTGTCTCAACAAGTTGCTGTAAATCTTGTTTATCACGTAGATATTTTTGTTGCAGTGTTTTCTCTGCATCTATATCACGATGAGCGCCAATCATTCTTGCCACAGAACCATCACTATTCCATTCAACAACACGTCCCCTATCCTCAATCCAGATATATTTATTGTCTTTTTCACGGCAGCGATATTGTATTTTATAGGTGTCGGATTTATGCGTAATATAGTTATCCATGTGATTCATTACGCGGTTAAAATCATCTGGATGGATAATTCTTTCCCATGTGAATACAGTATTTTCGAGTTCGCTGACGTCATAATTAAGCATCAGATACCAGCCAGGGCTTCTATAGACATAACCAGTGTTCGCATTCCAATCCCAGATGCCATCACTAATTATCTCTAAAACTGTCGCAAGAAAATCTTCACTTATCGCAGGTAAAGTTATCGGCTCCACATCAAAAACTCCTTAATACATCGCTGAATTTGATAATAAGTTATTTAGAATATGACTACAAGTTCATCCGACGCTTTGATACTTTATTTTATTGTTTAGAAGCATCATTAATGTCTTCAATAACAAAACCCAGATAAAAAATCACCACGATTTTAAAGGTATTTAGCTATATCACTATGTGGTGTTAATCTAGTCACAGCTATATAATGAAATTATTATATGTCGGATGCTTAGTGATTATGTTTGCAATAGACTTGTTCAATTATATCCAAAATGTAAAAAAACATTTTTTATGGCTATTCACAATTGCCATCGCCTTAGTAATAACTAAAATAGTCACCGGTGTGATCAGCTTGATATTTAATGGCATGGTGACCATTGCTTATCTGATAATGGGGTTGGTTGCCTCACTTTTGGCAGCCTCTGTAGTAACTAGTTTGATGATATTCTTTCTCGGAAAATTTTCAAAACCACGTCAAGATAATAAAGACCTAACTGAAATTATTAATGCTTGCCCTATTCCTATAGCGATTAATGACATTGCAAACAATGTCATTATGCTCAACCGTGAATTTACTGAAATCTATGGTTATACGATTGAGGATATCCCGACGCTGCAAGCGTGGTGGCCGAAAGCTTATCCAGATGAAGACTACCGACAATGGGTTAAAAACTCATGGGCAGTTCGACTAAAAAACAGTAACGACGATGGCAGTGGATTTGTTCCCCTTAAG
The DNA here is from genome assembly GCA_047636295.1 of Methylophagaceae bacterium. Classification (GTDB taxonomy): domain Bacteria; phylum Pseudomonadota; class Gammaproteobacteria; order Nitrosococcales; family Methylophagaceae. The sequence continues at coordinate 4,562 of JBLIKM010000035.1, read as the reverse complement.
GTCAAGGTACATTGCAAAAACGGTGTAATAAAATCGGTAATGGCAACGGCCACACACCTCGTTGGTATCAACAAAAGGGTCAACTTGTTTGTACTTTACGATATAACTCAAAGTGCATCTACTGCCGACGCAATTGCCGAGTCTCGCAATATTCTTCAATCTATTATCGAAACCATTCCCCTCCGCTTTCTGTAGTGAGATTCTATTGTAGCGATTGAAAATTATCGACTTGGCCAGCCCTGAGGCTAGCTGCTGTGGTAATACGCATTGTGCACTGAGCTGAACTGAGCCTTGATACATTTTAAAACCAAGCAATTAGCCAAATACGCTGATCACGCGTAAAATCGTCTTTTTGAATTCATTGAGATGCACTATGGCTCAGTACGTATACAGCATGAATCGCCTTGGCAAGATTGTTCCACCAAAGCGCGAAATATTAAAAGATATCTCTTTGTCATTTTTCCCCGGCGCCAAAATTGGTGTACTTGGTCTTAATGGTTCAGGGAAATCTACCCTGCTTCGTATTATGGCTGGGTTAGATAAAGATTATATTGGTGAGGCTCATCCAATGCCGAATATCAAGATCGGTTATTTGCCACAAGAGCCAGAGCTTGATGATAGTAAAACAGTCCGTGAAATTATTGAAGAATCAGTGTCTGATGTCAAACAGGCCTTAGATGATTTAGATGGCATTTATGCGGCATACGCTGAACCTGACGCTGACTTTGATGCCTTGGCCAAAAAACAAGGTGAACTAGAAAACCTGATCGAAGCTAAAGATGGCCATAATCTTGAGAATGCGCTTGAACGTGCTGCTGATGCATTACGTCTTCCACCTTGGGATGCCAAGGTAGCTGTGTTGTCAGGTGGTGAACGTCGTCGTGTTGCTTTGTGTCGTTTGTTGCTAGATGGCCCGGATATGTTGTTATTAGATGAACCAACTAACCATCTTGATGCTGAGTCGATTGCGTGGATGGAGCGTTTTCTTCAAGAATTCCCCGGCACGGTGGTAGCGATTACCCATGATCGCTATTTCTTGGATAATGCTGCAGGTTGGATCTTAGAACTCGATCGTGGTCGCGGTATTCCATATGAAGGTAATTATTCAGCTTGGTTAGAACAAAAAGACGCACGGCTACAACAAGAAGTGAAAGAAGAAGCCTCACATCGTAAAGCCATTAAAGCTGAGTTAGAGTGGGTTCGCCAAGGTGCAAAAGGTCGTCAATCTAAATCTAAATCACGTTTGAAATCATTCGAAGAAATGAATTCTCGCGAGTTCCAAAAACGTAATGAAACCTCAGAAATATATATTCCACCTGGCCCACGTTTAGGGGACAAGGTAATTGAACTAAACAATATCACCAAATCCTATGGTGATAAGTTATTGTTTGAAAACTTAAACATCACTATTCCACCGGGTGCAATTGTTGGTATTATTGGTGCTAACGGCGCAGGTAAATCTACCTTGTTCCGCATGATTAGCGGCGAAGAACAGCCTGATTCAGGCAGCATCGATATTGGTAGTAGTGTTCAACTGTCCTACGTGAATCAAGCCCGCGAATTAGATGGCAAAAAAACCGTATTTGAAGAAATTTCAGATGGCAGCGACATGATTACCGTGGGAACATATCAAACGCCTTCTCGTGCCTATTGTGGTCGATTTAACTTTAAAGGTTCTGATCAACAAAAATTTGTAAAAGATCTTTCCGGTGGTGAACGTAACCGTTTACATATGGCTAAGTTACTGAAAGCAGGCGGTAACGTTTTATTACTCGATGAGCCAACTAATGATTTAGACGTGGAAACATTGCGTGCATTGGAAGAAGCGATTCTGGCTTTCCCTGGTTCAGCCGTAGTTATCTCGCATGATCGTTGGTTCTTAGATCGTGTTTGTACTCATGTTATCGCCTATGAAGGTGATTCAACCGTCACTTTTTTTGAGGGTAATTACTCAGAATATGCTGATGATTTTCGTAAACGTTTTGGCAAAGACCATCAGCCAGAGCGGATTAAATATCGCAAAATGAGTTAATATAAAAGGTAAGTTTGTTACGTTTTAATCCTCCTAATGTTTAGACATAACATTGTGTCTAAATTGCATTGAGAGAATAATCCTATAAAAAATCCCCACTAGCATAATTTGCTACTGGGGCTTTTTTTGATTGGCTGCCAGCGCCAAAAACGTTAAGTCGAAATTTATGCTAAAGCCACCTCCACTAAATTATCTGAAAATGTCGGAGCATGACCCATATCCACAAATTCCGCCGAACTAATACAATTCACCGTACCTTTATTAAGTTGTCGCCAATAGCCCAAGGTTGCAACGACAATACCGGAGCTAACATCATCCGTAATGTTTGCCACAGCTTCAAATGTACCGCGATCATTAAATACACGAACCGTGTCCCCCTGCTTAATGCCACGAGATTGGGCATCAGCAGCGTGAATTAATACTGATTGTTCACCTTGTCCTTTGATTTTATTTTCCATATTGGCATAACATGAATTTAAGAAACCATGGCTCTTTGGTGAAATAATATTCAAGGGGTATTTCGCTGCCAGCTCTGGATTGGCTTCTAGTGTTTCCCGAGAACTCACATAATCAGGCAATTCATCAAGCTGCTCTCCTGATTGAAAACCATCATACATTTGACGGAAAGGTCCAGCAACAAAGTTAGTTGCACCATCAAGTTTGAATTCGCATTTGCCTGACGGTGTAGGGAAATTACCTTGTTTGTGTGGTGCACGATTATCTTTTGTTCCTACATTGAGTCGAGCAAAGCCATGCTCTTTCATATAGGCGAGATCAATACCGTCACAGGCAGGAGAATTCCAATCGACATAGTTTTCAAGGCACTCGGTATCAGACCATTTAAAGTTTTCTTCCTCATAGCCCATACGCTTGGCTAAACGTCTAAAAATTTCATTATTAGGAATTGCTTCGCCAGGTGATTCTACACATTTGGCATTATAAGTTAGATAGAGATGTCCCCATGATAGGATCATATCTTCCATCTCTGCCCCCATTGAGGCTGGCAACACAATATCAGCATAGGCAGCAGTATCTGACATAAAATGTTCCGCTGATACCATAAACAGGTCGTCACGTTTCAATCCTTCGATAATCTTATCTGTTTCAGGTGCTTGGGTTACCGGGTTAGTGTTCCAACACATCATCGATTTAATGGGCGTATCAAGCTTGGTTTCGCCGGTTAATACGCGCCCTAATTGAAGGTTATTAACGACCGGTGTATTTTCTGGAATCAAATCTGGACGACAGATTACATCAAATTTATAGGGGTGCTCCCAGACAGGAAATTGTAATGCCCCTCCCCCGACATGCCGCCAAGCGCCTATCAATGCTGGCAAACAGCTTACTGCACGAATGGCTTGCCCACCGCCATAAGTTCTTTCTAATGCTACACCTAGACGAATTGCCGCAGGTGGTGTAGTGGCATATTCTCTAGCGAATCTTCGGATATCAGCAGCAGGAATACCAGTAATTTTTTCAGCCCATTCTGGCGTTCTATCTTTAGCGCGTTCAGCTAATTCATCGTAACCAACCGTATAATTATCAACATATTCCTTGTCGACTAATCCTTGTTCGATAATAGCGTTGATCATTGCCATTGCTAAGGCACCATCTGTTCCCGGTTTAGGTGCAATATGCCAGTCGGCCTCTTTAGCCGTTTTTGATGCATAGGAATCTATGACAATGACTTTTGCCCCCGCTTTCTGGGCTTGTTTGACGATGTGCCAATGATGAATGTTGGTGCTAACCGAATTACAGGCCCAAATAACGATGTATTTCGAATGAATGAAACTTTCTGGATCGACACCAGCCGTTGGTCCAACAGTTAATAACCAAGCAGTACATGAGCCTTCACCACAAAAGGTACGCTCAGTAACTGTTGCGCCCATTCGATTAAAAAAAGCATCTCCGCCATTCATTCCATGGACTAAACCTTGATTGCCAAGGTAACTATTTGGCATGATGGCATGTGGGCCATACTCATCGATAATAGCTTTCCATCTAGTGGTAATTTCATCTAATGCTTCATCCCAAGTGATGCGTTCAAACTGTTTGCTACCTTTGGGGCCAGTTCGACGCAGAGGATATAACAATCGATCAGGGTGATAATGACGTTTCTCGTAGTCTTTTAATTTGACACAAAGTCCACCACGGGTCATTGGATGATCGGCATTGCCTTTAACGCCGATTAATTTGCCATCCTCAACTTCATACACCATTGAACAGGTATCGGGACAATCATGTGGGCAGCCGCCGTGATGGGTTGTTTTTACGGGTTTATTCATCGTTAATTTCCTTGTAATTTAATTTAATTACATTACTACAAAGTTATAACTTCAGACTATACACCAATAAACTCGGGCAATTTTCCCGACAACATTATGTTCACCACGATATTTTAAAAGTAACTAAACAGTCGTTATTTCGCTGATTTCAACATTAAGATCACCCATGGGGCGCTTCCATGTCACTTCATCGCCTAAGTGTTTATCCAACAGAGCATTAGCCAATGGCGAGACCCAACTAATTT
>JBLIKM010000034.1:0-10634 GCA_047636295.1 Methylophagaceae bacterium | reverse complement strand
CCTCTAATAAAAAAAGCTCACCGCTGCTTTGTTGTTTAATGACTCGCCAGTAACTGACTGATTTGCCATCTGCTTGTAGATGTTCGGATTGTTCTTCTATCTTATATCGGTACCAAACACAGGATTTCCCAGATAAGGGCGACACGATAACAGGGCCAGCCATCAGCCGTGTTTGGCCATTAATTTCAACATAACCTTGCACCGCAGATCTGATTTTTGCGGTCGGTGTGTTTTCAATCAATTTTGCTTGGTGAAACCCTCGCGACATCCGATAAAATGCTATCAAGCAAAAAATCACCACAATAGACCAACCTAGCCAAAACACCATAGGATCAAATTGGATGATATTGCGCTCAATAGAGGCAATAAATTGTTTTAGCATAGACTAATTGAACAATTGGCCAAGATTGACGTCAGTTTTTTCTTCGTTAATAAATTCTAACAAGCTGTGTGCTTGGAAACGAAACATGCCTGCGATAAATACATCAGGCACTTGTTCTATTCTTACATTATTAACATTGGCACTTTCATTATAAAATTCACGACGATCGGCAATGGCGTTTTCTAGGCCAGTGATTCGTGCTTGTAAATGTTGGAATGTTTGATCGGCTTTTAACTCGGGATACGCTTCAGCGACAACAAATAAACTGCCTAATCCCATACGCAAAGCACCTTCGGCTTGTCCTAATGCAGGAATATTACCTTGCTGCTGTGCCGTAGCGACTGAAGTTCGAGCTTTCATAACCTTTTCAAGGGTTTCTTGCTCATACTTCATGTATTGTTTACATGTTTCAACTAGTTTAGGTAATTCATCATGACGTTGTTTCAGCAGTACATCAATATTAGCCCATGCCTTGCTAACGTTATGCTTTAAAGCAACAAGACCGTTATAAATGGCAACAAGATAAATGATAACAACAGCTAATAGACCCCAAAAAATAAAACCGGTAACACTCATAATAATCACTCCACGTAGTTAGTGGTTATTATTATCCCATATTTCTGGTGATAGCCCATCTTCGCTTGTCCAAACTAATCGACCAATAATTTTGAACTGAGCTACCGACATTGCACCTCGTTTTTTATTAGCGCTGTCTGATTTTGTGTTTAAGGCTGCTTCGATATCTTCGCTAGTCGCTTCATGCATTTCAATGGGTAAATAATCATCATCAAATAACACCATAATGACGCTATCCCAACGACCATCTGATTTAATTTGGCCAATACGAGGGCTAGATCGGCTATCTTCAAAAATAACGCGACCCTTGATCAAGATCCGCAAATCTCTTCGTTCATCTTGCCCAATAGCATCGTAACCTAAAGTCAGATCATCTATCAGTTGCAAGTTTAATGCTTTAGCCACGTCAAAGCGTGAAATTTCGCCAGTAACAGGCAAAGTACTACCTGTCGTTTTACGGTACTTGGCCGCTAACTGACGTGTTTCATTCATTAATTTGTCAATGGAATAGAGATCCATATTAGCTTCTGCTGGTTTATTCATTACAAGTATAGTCAATTTATCAAAAAAAAACGGTCTAACCGTTATATCGGATAGACCGTTGATTTCTTGATTAAGAAACTAATTATTTCTTTTTAGCATCTAAACCTTTTTGATAATACTTATGAACTAACTTGTCTTGATTTTCTAATAAGAAATCAATGCTAGGTTCATTATTCATCGCTTTTTCAATAGCACGACGTGTTGCTTCACGGTGAATATTAAATAAAGCCTCATGATCTAAGTCTTCAACGGTCTCAACGCCTGGAGTCAACCATACAGAAACGATAATACCTAAATCATTCGCTTTTTCTTTAGGAATGGTGCCATTACGAACAGCATCCAATACACCATTAGCAATCGCGCCTTGGACAGTACCCATTAAGATTGATGTATAAGCACTTTTCTTAACCGTTACTTTACTCACCATTAAAGTGGCAGGTTTCACCATCATATCCGTATTCATCAACGCTAATACGCGTGAATGACCTTGCACTTGATCGCCTAATAAATTAGCAAATGCAGTACCAAATGGACCGTCAAATTCGCCGATAATAACTTCTGGTTCTGCGGCAGTGAATGGTGGTCCACCGGCTACTAAACATTCGCCAGTACGCATAATAATTCTTTCGCTCATGATATTTTTCCCGTTATGATTGCTATTAGACTGGCCAATTATCCTTGTCTGTAGACGATGTAGCAAGCTTAAGCCGCTTTATTGGTCTCTCAAAGAGCGTTAAACTTAAGGTAATTTTTTTGATTGAGTATGATAATGTCTGAACATAAAACCCCTTATGACCGTATTGGTGGCGAAGTAGCGGTTCGCAAACTTTGCCACACTTTTTATCGAATCATGTGTGAAACAGAGCAAACTGCTCTAATTCGCGCAATACACCCTAAAAATATTCAGATAAGTGAAGATAAATTATATCTATTTCTCACCGGCTGGTTAGGTGGCCCACCACTTTATACCGATATCTATGGTCATCCCCGACTAAGGGCAAGGCATTTGCCCTTTTCTATTGGCATAGAAGAACGTGACCAATGGTTATATTGCATGGCTCAAGCATTAAAAATCATGGCATTAGATGAACTGTTTGCTCAACAATTAATGAGCTCATTTGTTCAAACAGCTGATTTCATGAGAAATCAACCCGAACAACAATAAATCAAATAACGGTGGTTAGGATGAATATAGGTGCATTAATTATTGGTGATGAATTGCTTTCTGGTAAACGACAAGATCGTCATTTTAACCACCTACAATCTGTTTTAGCTAAACGTGGACTAGAACTAAGCTGGACCATAATCGTGGGTGATGATCCCATACAATTGCAGCGTTTTTTAAGTTTCAGTTTGGCAAGTAATGACTTAGTATTTAGCTTTGGCGGAATAGGTGCTACACCAGATGACCGAACACGACAATCCGTCGCTGATGTGGCTAAGGTCAATTTAATTAGGCATCCTGAAGCGGTGTTGGAAATTGAACAACAGTTTGGTCAAGCAGCCTATCCTAATCGTATTTTGATGGCTGAACTACCGGAAGGCAGTCGAATTATTCCAAACTCGATTAACCGTGTACCGGGATTTTCATTTAACCATCACCATTTCATGCCAGGTTTTCCTGAAATGTCATGGCCAATGTTGGAATGGATATTAGATACTCATTATCCAAATTTGAAAAATACTGCGCCTGAAGATGAACAAACTATTTATGTGCTCAACGGCCGTGAGTCAGAGATTCTTGAAGCAATGCATGATGTGCTTCGACGTTACCCTGAATTACGCTTGTCTAGCCTGCCCCATCTTAGTGACAAGCCTCATATTGAACTTAGTTTACGTGGTAATACTGCACAAATACTGCATGCGATGCTTATTCTTAAAACAGCTATTGATCAAGCAGGATTTACTTGGTCAAATCAACTAAGTGACAACCATTGAAACCATAGCGGTAAGGTCACTAAACTGCAAATAGTCGTTAAGGTGACCGCAGCAGCATAAAGCTCGCTATCCAGTCCATAACGTTCACAAATAACGATACCAAACACCATTGTTGGCATAGCGGAAATTAAAGTGACTGGAATTATTAAGTCTTCATTTAATCCTATCTCTTGGCTCAGGCCATAGATACAAAATGGTGTTAAAACCAATGAAATTAACACTACCGGTAACAATAATCCCATAAATCGCAGTCGCAAACTCTGCCAGCGAATACTCATGCCAAGTACTATAAGCATTAAGGGCACTACACCACCCGCCAACATGGAAAGTCCTGAATCTAAAATTTCGGGCTGTTGAACACCGGCAAGATTCAAACTAATGCCCACGGTCACCGCCCATAATGGTGGGATTTTCAAAAGAGTACGTAGCGGATGCACCTCGGAGTTATTACCACCGTAATGTTGTGCCAGCAACATGCCAAAAGACAACAATATAGGTGTGCAGGCGAATAAGTCATATTGCACTACTGTCACACGCGTATGGGGGCCAATTACTTGGTCCAATACCGGTAGACCAAGGTAGGTAGCATTTGGAAATGCAGCGGCGAGTAATAATGCACCCGTTTGTTGTTTACTTGCTTTTAGCCAGCGCATTACCAACCACATTGTGCTTAAACCAATTAAGATGCCGCAGGCTGCCAAAAAAGAAATTTGTAATGATGAACTATCTAAAGGCGCACGCCAGATGACATCCAACACTAAAGCTGGCAACAATATATAAAACACCAAATCAGTCAAAGCTCGACGGTGTGCCAGGGCCGAAATATGCCCAGGAGCAACCATTTTCCAAAAAGTGCCACAGGCAATGAGTAATGACATTTGGGCCAAAACAGGGAGCATAAATAGATGTCCGTAGGTGTTAGAAAGACATATCCTATCAATGCTAGTGGCCTAGGTAAATAAATTCACACGCTGACCTTTCATCTCAGGATTCTATGATATAACTTAGACATCGTTTAGAAAAACGCTCAGACCTTCTTTTCCTCCGCCGAAAATATGTAAACATTTATTTTTCATTCAGTTTCAGTTCAGTTTATTTTTGTTAGTCTGCACTTAACAGCTAAATATTTGGCTCATCATTCAGGCAAACGTATTCTAGGTAATGTTTCTGTTCAAGCTGCTCATCGTTATTGCTAATCACTACGAAACCGTTGTCAACGGCATTGATCATCAGCTTGCGTTAAGACTATTTTTAAGAGGATATAAAATGAAACTAAATAACAAATTAATCCTGCTGGTCAGTGCTGCTACCTTAGTTGTCAGTGCAGTATCACTACCCTCTTATGCAGAAGAGGGGCTGTACAGCGTCACCAACGGTAATGAATTGGACGCCACTAGCTACAAGGGTTTTAAGTTGTATCGTAATTGGTGTGCTCGCTGTCATGGCACTTATGGTCAAGGTATGGTTGGGCCTAATTTAGCTGATAGCTTAAAACTTATATCTAAAGAACAATTTTACGATGCGGTTGAAAATGGTAAGTCTGGCAGGATTGGAAGCATGCCATCATGGAAAGCTAATGTCCAAGTTATGGAAAGTAGCGATAAAATTTATGCTTACCTAAAGGCACGTTCAGATGGAGCTATTGGCGCCGAAAAACCTAGAAAAGCCAAATAAGTTTAGCTGCAAGTCCTTCTTTTACTGGACAATAACTACGGGAAACTTGCACTCTCCGTTAATACCATTAAAGATACTCGTAAAATATAAAGGTTTATTCATGTTCTTACTGCGGTATTTATTCACTATCATACTCCTTACATCGTCAGCGCCTTTGTTCGCTACGTATTTAGCAGATGATATAGAGCCTGGCGATGGCGTGAATGACATTCAATTACCGCTTACCAAAGAATCTGCGGCAGAGCTAATTCAAATGGAATCAACAGGTAAAATATTATCGGTTGAAAAAACACCGCATAAAGGTAAATTTATATTTAAAATTAAAGTACTTCACGATGATGGCAAGATAAAGATTTACCGCCTCGATCCCCAAACAGCTCACGAACCTTTCTAACTATACGATGCGTATTTTAATCATTGAAGATGAAAATCATTTACGCCAACAACTATGTCAACAATTGCAAAAACAAAACTTAACCGTAGATGCGGCTGCCGACGGAGAAGAAGGTCTGTACCTTGGCTTAGAATATGCCTACGACGTGGCTATTATTGACTTAGGATTGCCTAAACTATCCGGTACTGAAGTCATACAAAAGCTCCGCAGCGCTGGCAAAAAATTTCCTATCCTTATTCTAACGGCAAGAGGTCGCTGGCAAGATAAAGTGGCAGGATTGGAAGTAGGCGCTGATGATTATCTAGTAAAACCATTCCATTTTGAAGAATTATCAGCACGTATTAACGCTTTAGCAAGACGGGCATCTGGTTGGGCTAATGCAATCTTACGCTGCGGTCCAATTACGCTTAACCCTTCCAGCCAAGAAGTCAGCCGTAATGATAATTTAATTGACCTTACCGCCTACGAGTATCGCCTACTGCACTACATGATGCTACATGCGGGCGACGTTATATCAAAAACAGAATTGGTCGATCATATTTATGAACAAGACCATGATCGTGACAGTAATGTTATTGAAGTGTTTATCAAGCGCTTACGCAACAAATTAGATCCAGACAAATCACTTAATGCTATAGAAACACTACGTGGCCGCGGTTACAGACTAACTTTAGCACGTGAACATTAAAAACCTATCACTTAGCAACCGTTTACTCATTGCCGTCAGCTTTGTATTGACTGCATTTTTGGGACTGTCTGCTTTTAGTTTAAATAATGCCTTCCAAGCCAGTACTGATAGCGCTCAACACAAACGTTTAAAAAATTATGTATACACCTTATTAGCCTCAGCTGAGTTTGGTGAACAAGGTTGGGTAACGATGCCCGATGTTCTCGCTGAACCTGATTTTTCTACGCCTAACTCGGGTTTATATGCACAAATTACGACAGGACAACAAATTGTCTGGCAATCGAAATCATCGTTAGGATTATTTATTGCTCTACCTCAACATCCTGGCTCATCAAATGAACAGTTATCTGCAATAGAGCTGAATAACCAGGTCAAGTTAATAAATTTAGCTTATGGTTTCGTTTGGGAGAGTGAACAAGGCAAACAATTTGACTACACCATTAATGTTTCCGAAGATCTTAATGCTATAAATCTACAAAAGGCTAAATTTCAACGTAATTTGTGGTACTGGCTGGGCGGCACAGGGTTAATGTTATTAATTGCTCAAGCCTTAATATTAAGATGGGGCTTACGCCCCTTGCATGATGTGGCTGATGATCTCCATGCGATTGAAAGAGGTGATCGCAAACGCTTGTTAAAAAATTACCCAAAAGAATTAAATCAACTCACACAAAATATAAATAACCTGCTTGATCATGAAGACTCTCGCCGTAAACGTTATAAAAACTCGCTCGCTGATCTAGCGCACAGCCTAAAGACGCCATTGGCAGTTTTTCGTGGCGAATTGGATAATAGCACTGATATTACTGAAGTTAAGCACATCGGTCATGAACAACTCGATCGCATCAGCGCCTTAGTCGACTATCAACTACAAAGAGCATCCACTGAGGGTTATAACAGCTTACAGGCACCGGTATCACTGGGAGATATTATCAATAAAATACTTATCTCTCTGGATAAAGTGTATCAATCAAAATCAATACGTCGTCAGTTCGAAATTGAACGTGATGTATTTATTCACGCTGATGAAGGTGATATGTATGAGTTACTCGGCAACCTACTAGAAAATGCCTATAAATACGGCTATAAACGCGTTAATATCCTAGTTGTTTCACGACTAGATACCATAGATATTCATATAGAAGATGATGGCAATGGCATACCAGAACATGCTCATAAAGATATCATAAAACGTGGTAAACGGATTGATACTCAAATCGAAGGACAGGGGCTTGGTTTAGCCATAGCGAGTGACATTGTCACGGCATACCAAGGTGAAATCAGGCTGCAGAAAAGTCATCTTGGTGGCGCTAATTTTATTATTAGCCTGCCTAAACAATAAGCTAGACTGGTAATCTGATTCCGCTAATCCAACTCTTCTTGGCACTGTTGCAAGTACTTAAACAGTAAGCGTGCTGATTTCGGTGGTTTGTTTTGGCTTGTTTCTTTATTGGCATTTCTGACTAACTGCCGCGCATGTTGTATATCAAAACGTTCAAATTGATTGCGTAGTACAGCCATTATCTCATTATCGCCAGCCAACAATTGCTCACGCCACGCTTCAATTTGATGAAACTGTTTTGTTTCGCCATTATGGGCTTGGCGAATTTTGTCTAGATTTTGTTTAATTTCTTGATGTTCTTCATCGACCATCAGACCACCGATAAAGCCAACTTGACGCTTTAGAGCACCAAGTTTCATACCATGCGCTTTGATCACCTGATCGAGAAGACGCTCCGTCAAATTCAGCTTATCCAGATCTTTAATAGGCAATTCAACTAATTCCTTACCTAAATCTTTAAGCTCTTGTAAGCCACGTTTAATTTCAGTCTTACTAACAAATTCTTCCTCATCGTCATACGTGGCTTTTTCCCCAAACTTAATCATCTTTTTGCCCTAAATTTCGATTTCAATCCCACCATTTTACTTGAATAACGAGACCTGATGAAACTAATGTAGTTTATTTTCAAGCCAAGCAACAATTGTTCGTATTATGCTGAGTCAATTAGCGCTATTTACTCGCATATCCTTCGCAGAATCAATGGGCTCAAACCCAGTTTTAAACTAGCGGATGTTTATTGCTTAAGTTTTCTAAAACGTAAGGTCATCCGATCACTTTCACCGATAGCTAGATACTGCTCTCGATTCTGCTCACCTAAGCGCAGTGTAGGCGGTAAAGTCCATACACCTTTAGTATAATCTTTAGTATCGCGTGGATTAGCATTAATCTCTGCTGTTTCTTCTAATACAAATCCAGCCTTTTTAGCTAGTTCTATTACCAGATCTTGACTTAGATAGCCTGATGTTTTCATTGTTGCTAGATCGGTATCATTAGTTGCACGATGATCAGTTACGCCTAAAATACCACCCGGTTTTAAAACGTGATAGAACGCTTGAAACATTTCAGTATGATAACCACCTTTTAACCAGTTATGACACATTCCTGAAGGTTAATACAGCATCAACACTGTCTACAGGCCCTATAGACCAGTAAGATGGTGGGCCTAATTCAACAACCTTTACCTCATTATATAGTTCAGGTGATGCTATTAACCAAGATTGATAGTCTGCTTGCATATCTTGTCGCCATTGCGGCCCTGCATGTTTAGGAAAACCAGCAGCAATAAAGTGCCCTCCGCCATTTTTAAGATATGGCGCTAGAATTTCTGTATACCAGCCTTCACCCGGCCAAATCTCAACTACGGTCATTTCAGATTTAATCTGAAAAAAGTCTAAAGTCTGTAGTGGATGACGATAAATGTTTCGTTGTCTGTTAAGTTCTGAACGTTGTTCACCATTAATAATTTCTAATAACTTAAGTGATTCATGTGCTTGAACTAAAGCTGAAGTAGAAAAAAGTATCATCAATAACACAAATAAAACGACTTTATTTCGATTAAATAAGTACATCATATTCACCTTAAATGCTGAGTTAACATACTGACATAGACTCCATGCCACGCTGATCGTTACCAGCTGTTGTATTTTTGTTAAAACGCGTTGCGATAAAGTTTCAGATCGGCAATGCTGTCTACATCCCATCGTTGACGAGTCTCGATAAATTTTAGTCGCTTATGCTTAGCTTATTGTCGTCTAATACTATAGTTTATAATCTGTTTTTTTGTGGCATTAGTCTTCCAAGACAATAATCAGTACCTATATAGACTTAAACGTTACAGGAACTAAATTACGCTGACTTTTTAGTCCATGTATTCACTCGAACATGCCAAATAAACCAACAGACTAACCAGCATATCAAAGCTGAGCTAAGATCGTGGCTTATGTAATGTGCACCACGAATTTGTTGGTCGAAGCCAAATATTAGCCCCACGGTGATAATGAGAACTAAGATGAGTGTTGATTTTGTTGGCCAGTAATGACAACTAAAGAAATATAAGCCGAAAAACATATAGGCAGAGCTCGCATGGCCTGATGGAAAACAATGACCTGCTCCGGATATCGGCGACCATAAACTGTGGAGCAATGATTGATATTGCTGCTGACCACCAAAATCAGTCATCGACCAAGGACAGGATACTGACGTTAATCGTTTGAATAATGACACGGTTAAGGTTGCTAGCGGCAAGCTAAGAGATAAATAAGCTAATCCCGCCTTATACTTAGCTAATAATCCAGACTTGAAAGAAAAACCAAACAGCAGTAATACAATGATATAGAGCCCTACAGCAAGATCATGGCCGCCATCATGTAACAGTCTTTGCGTTAGCCAAGCATTTCTGAGTGCCCATTGCTGTCCTTGCAATTGATACCAGTAATTTGCTAGTTGCCAATCAATATCCCACCCAATAATCGGAATTATCAATGCAATATATAGGCTAGCAGGAAACCAGAACAATTTTTGTTGCAGCATGAATTATGTTTTATTACTATTTATGTTACTTTTACAGCTATCAAAAATATCAAGCTCAGCTTGATAATTTTCAGGCGATAAAATATTTAACATACCTAATACTGAATGAAACAGATTGTCATGTGAAAGTGCACTGTCAGATTTTACAACTACGCAACCACGATCTATTTGGTAGTCAGAGATAAAGGCATCAGATAGCCACATTAGCATTGGTACATGTGTTTGTTCATCAGGCGCCATAAAATATGGAGCACCATGAAGATACATATTTTTCTCGCCTAAAGATTCACCATGATCCGACACATATATCATTGCCGTATTTGTTTCATCTGACTGCGCTTTTAGAAAGCCAATAACTTTATCTAAAACATAATCAGTATAAAAAATAGTATTGTCATACGCATTTGTTATTTCTTGCTGTGTGCAGTCTTGTAGCTCGCTTGTTCGACATACCGGCGTGAATTTCTCAAATACTTCTGGAACACGTAGATGATATGCAGGTCCATGACTGCCTTTTTGATGCAAAACGATAAATATATCATGCTCGCTTGTAGATACAATCTGCTGA
>JBLIKM010000033.1:0-10716 GCA_047636295.1 Methylophagaceae bacterium | reverse complement strand
ACAGCCTGAATCAAACACCGGCCCATTCGACCAGCTGCACCATTGATTGCTATACGTGTTGTCATTATGTTTATCCTACTTAAATCAAAATAAATGCCGTCTTTCTCACTCGTTTTAATCAAGCTGAAATAGTTTCGTTTTACTATTACTTGTAACTAACAGCTCTCGAAATAATGTAACTGAAAAACAGACGACTAATCCGTGCTTAATCAAAAAACTTTTTAACCACATCCAACCACGAGCTGTGTTTTGGACTATGTTTACTATGACTACTACCTTGCAAGGTTTCTTCAAACTCCTGCAATAATTCTTTTTGTTTATTGGATAGCTTAACAGGCGTTTCAATAATTACTCGGCACATTAAATCACCAATAGCACCGCCTCGCACAGACTTAATGCCTTTATCTCGAAGACGAAACTGCTGACCAGTTTGTGTTCCATCAGGCACTTTCAAGCTAGCCTTGCCTTCTAGGGTTGGCACCTCTAAGTCACCACCCAAGCTTGCCGTGACAAAACTAATTGGCACATCGCAATACAGATTACTGCCATCACGAGTGAATACGTCATGTCGTTGTACTTGCATCTCAACATATAAATCACCCGGAGTAGCACCACCGCTACCTGCTTCACCTTCACCAGATAGTCGAATCCGATCGCCAGTATCAACACCTGCAGGCACTTTAACCGATAAAGTTTTATGTTCTTGTATTTGACCTTCACCGTGACAATCGCCACATGGCTCCTTGATCATCTGACCGGTGCCATGGCAATGTGGACAAGCCTGTTGTACTGAGAAAAAACCTTGCTGCATTCGAACCTGACCATGACCCGCACAGGTTGTGCAGGTGACGGGCTGCGTACCTTTTTTTGCACCACTACCGTCACACGTTTTACAATTTATATGCACCGGAATACGAATTTTTTGTGTCGTACCTGACACAGCTTCTTCAAGTGTTAAATCTAAATGATAGCGAAGATCCGCTCCGCGATAGCCTTGTCTGCCACCACTGCCTGATTGACCAAAAATATCATTAAAAACATCGCCAAAAATATCACTAAAGCCGCCTGCTCCACCTTGTTGACGACCGCCTCCTGCTGACCCATCCACACCGGCATGACCAAACTGATCATAAGCCGCACGTTTTCGAGCATCGGATAAAATCTCGTAGGCTTCTTTTGCTTCCTTGAAATGCTCTTCTGCATTAGCATCGTCAGGATTACGATCTGGATGATATTTCATTGCCATACGACGATACGCTTTTTTAATCTCAGCTTCGGTCGCGGTGCGGGACACCTCTAATATTTCGTAAAAATCTCGTTTGGCCATCTTTCCAATTACCTATTAAAACTTCTTCAACATCTAATACAACAAAACAGGCGCGAGATAATCCCGCGCCTGTCTTTGAATAAAAATAAGCTAATTAAACGTTTATTTTTTATCGTCGTCTACTTCTTCGAATTCAGCATCAACAACATCATCTGCATCTTTAGCTGCATCAGCTGTCGCTTCACCTGTTTCGGCATTTTCAGCATAAGCTTTATCTGCAAGTTTACCTGAAGCTTCAGTTAACGCCGCTGTTTTGGCTTCGATATCGTCTTTATCTTCACCTTTAATTGCTTCTTCTAACTCAGTAATAGCGACTTCAATTTTTTCTTTTTCATCAGCCTCTAATTTATCACCTAGATCAGCAATTGATTTTTTAGTTGAATGAATCAAGCCGTCTGCTTGGTTGCGAGCAGTGACTAACTCATGGAATTTACGATCTTCCTCCGCATGTGCTTCAGCGTCTTTCACCATTTGTTCAACTTCTTCATCAGACAAACCACTAGATGCTTTGATGATGATAGATTGCTCTTTACCCGTTACTTTATCTTTAGCTGATACATTCAAAATACCATTCGCATCAATATCAAAGGTTACTTCGATTTGTGGTTGACCACGTGGTGCAGCAGGGATATCAGCTAAATCAAAACGACCTAATGATTTATTGGCTGATGCTATTTCACGCTCACCTTGTAGAACATGAATCGTTACTGCAGGTTGATTATCATCCGCAGTTGAGAAAGTTTGGTTAGCTTTAGTTGGGATCGTTGTATTTTTCTCAACGAGTTTAGTCATGACCCCGCCCATTGTTTCAATACCTAGGCTCAACGGCGTAACGTCTAGCAACAATACGTCTTTCACATCACCAGACAATACAGCGGCTTGAATCGCTGCACCAGCGGCAACGGCTTCATCAGGATTCACATCTTTACGAGGTTCTTTACCGAAGAGTTCTTTAACTGCTTCTTGTACCTTAGGCATACGTGTTTGACCACCCACCAAGATAACATCGTCAATTTCAGATAAAGACAAGCCTGAATCTTTAATTGCTTGTCTACATGGCGCTAAGCTGCGGGTGATTAAATCATCAACTAATGATTCTAATTTAGCCCGTGTTAAACGTAATTCCATATGTTTAGGGCCAGATGCATCTGCCGTTACATAAGGTAGGTTAATATCTGTTTGTTGGCTTGTAGATAATTCAATTTTTGCCTTTTCAGCCGCATCTTTAAGACGCTGCAATGCCAAAGGATCTTTTGATAAATCAATACCTTGGTCTTTTTTGAATTCTTCAACTAAGTGTTCAATGATACGTTGGTCGAAATCTTCACCACCAAGGAATGTATCACCATTTGTTGATAATACTTCAAACTGGTGTTCGCCTTCGATATCAGCAATTTCAATAACTGATACGTCAAATGTACCACCACCTAAATCGTAAACAACAATTTTAGAATCACCACGTTTTTTATCCATACCGTAAGCCAGTGCCGCGGCGGTTGGCTCATTGATAATACGTTTGATTTCTAGGCCGGCAATTTTACCGGCATCTTTAGTTGCTTGACGTTGTGAATCATTAAAGTAAGCGGGTACAGTAACAACCGCTTCTGTTACTTCTTCACCCAAAAAATCTTCTGCTGTTTTTTTCATTTTTATCAAAACACGGGCAGAAATTTCAGGTGGCGCCATTTTTTTATCGTTAGCCTCAACCCAAGCATCGCCATTGTCAGCTTCTACAATTTTATACGCCACCATATCAATGTCGCGTTGCACAACATCATCTTTAAATTTACGACCGATTAAACGCTTGATTGCAAATAAAGTATTTTTAGGATTTGTCACCGCTTGACGTTTAGCCGATTGGCCAACAATAACTTCGCCATCTTTAGTAAATGCTACGATTGATGGCGTAGTGCGATCACCTTCGCTATTTTCAATTATGCGTGGTTTGCCATCTTCTAATATTGCAACACAGGAATTTGTTGTTCCTAAATCAATACCAATAATTCTACCCATTATCTTTACTCCATCATTCTTAAAATTTATACTGGTTTTTCCAGCTGTTGTTTAGTAGGTGGGGGAGCGAAACAAAATTTCAAGCCCATACCGTATCTAATGTTATTTTTATTGAGAAACAACGACCATTGCAGGACGTAACAAACGACCATTAAATTGGAAGCCTTTTTGTGCAACCGTGATGACTTTATTTGCTTCAACGCCATCAACAGGCTGCATTGCCATTGCTTGATGTAACTCGGGATCAAATTCATCGCCATCGACGGGCATTACTTGCTCTAGACCAAACTTATTGATCGATGATAAGAACATTTTGATGGTCATTTCTAAGCCACCACGTACCGCTTCTAATGATGCGCCATCAGCATTCGCAGCATTTAAACCTAATTCCATGCTGTCATAGACTGGCAATAATTCAGCTACAAATCTATCTAAGGCATGTTTATGGGCATTTTCTAGATCGCGCGCTTGACGGCGGCGTAAATTTTCCATGTCAGCACGGGCACGTAGTAATTCATTCCAGTGCTCATCGGCTTTATTACGGGCATCTTCCAACAAGCCGGCAGGATCGGTCTTGAGCTCTACTTCAGGTTCAATATTTTCTGCTTCCGTATTATCGGTGTTATCGATGTCTTCGTTACTCATAATCAAGTTTCCGGGTTATTTATCACAATCCAGATAGTTGGGGATGAAAAAAATAATTTCAAGCCAATAATTGATTTTTAACATAAATGAAGACTGAATCTTAGCAATAGCTCAATTACTTGTGTTTAACCACAAACATTGACCATCGGTCACCTTATTCAGTCGCTCCAAGTTTGCTTCGTGGGCCCGCAATTCATCTTGATTAGCTTTAATCACTCGTAACGGTCCACGGTTAGTTTGCGTTAAGACTTCCGAATCATTCATTTTATTAGTAGCAACAGCCGTTTCCCCAGCTAAGGATAGGCTAACCTGCCCTCCTGTCATTGCCAAATAAACATCCGCTAGAATCTCAGCATCTAATAATGCCCCATGCAACTCCCGGTTTGAATTATCAACGTAATAACGTCGACATAAGGCATTCAAATTATTTTTCTGTCCAGGATGTTTATCTCTAGCCAATTTCAGGGTATCTAACACACTACAAACATCTGCAATTTTGCGCTTTTCACCTTTTAATTTTGCTAATTCATGATTTAAAAATCCCACGTCAAATACAGCGTTATGGATAATTAATTCTGCACCATCAATAAACAGCATAAAATCGTCTACAACGGATGAAAACAATGGCTTATCTGCTAAAAACGCTGGGGTAATGCCATGCACCTCCATCGCACCCGCATCTATTTCACGTTTCGGGTTGATATATTGGTGAAACCGTTCCCCCGTCAATCGACGATTAATCACCTCGACGCAACCAATTTCAATAATGCGATGATCATCTGCCGTACTTAAACCCGTTGTTTCGGTATCTAGCACCACCTGCCGCTTGAACTGTTGTTTAGCCACGCTTCTTACTCCGCTTAATTTCTTAATTTCTTAGTAATCTGTTCTCGAGCCTTTACAGCTAACTGATCTGCACGTTCATTTTCAGCATGTCCCTGATGACCTCGCACCCAGACCCAGTCCAACTCATGGGCGTTGGCGGCTTTTTCCATTCTCTGCCACAGGTCAACATTTTTAACGGGTTTTCTCGCTGCAGTTAACCAATTGCGTTTTTTCCAACCAGGTAGCCATTCCATCATTCCTTTCATCACATATTGAGAATCAGTGGTGACTATCACCTTACAAGGTCGAGTTAATGCTTCCAGCCCCACAATTACCGCCATCATTTCCATACGATTATTGGTTGTATCTTTCTCGCCACCAGACAGTTCTTTTTCCACACCTTTGGAACGTAAAATCGCTCCCCAGCCGCCAGGACCTGGATTCCCACTACAAGCACCATCGGTAAAAATTTCTATTTTATCCATCATTTTTTTCTCTTGCGATCGGCTGAGAAACTAAGCTCCTATTCGGAAACAAATGTTTTACATGCTGATACATTGTAATTGGCGTAAGCGGAATAGTCCGCTTTGTCGCCACCAAGATAGTAACGCCCGAAAAAATCGGCCATAAACGTTTACCCACTCGTTCTATCATTAATGATCTCGTTAGCCATCGCTCTGACTGAATTGGAGGGTGAAAGGCTAAACGTTCAATCGCTACCACTTCAAAATTTAACAATGCCAGCCAATCTTTAATTCTAGTCTGACTAAAAAAATGACCATGCCACGGTGGCGCAGCTTTGAATGAAAATAAGCACCGTAGTCCCCAGAAGCTCCATGGGTTAAAACTACATATAACCAAAGTGCCATCGGCTACTAGCGTCCGCTCTGCCTCACGTAATACCTGATGAGGATCAGTGGAAAACTCTATCACATGCACTAAAAGCATGGTATCTAGCGAGTGACATTTAAAAGGTAATAATTCATTACGTCCCTCAACATCTGCCGATCGGCCCATAATTTTTTGCATTTTACTCAGTGGAACTTCAGGTAATAATCTTTGCCCTATACCTAACTGGAATTGATAATTTCCATAGAAATAACTAGATAAGGTTTGTAGTGCATTTTTTTCTTGCTTTAAAACAGAGCGACCTAGTGGACTTTGCCACCAAGTAATCATTTTTTTTTGTATATCCGTTCTATAATCGATCATATAGACCCCAACAGTGGAAAAATCATGTTAACTATTCAAGCCGTGCCCGCTTTTAATGACAATTATATATGGTTCATTCAAGAGCCGGTTTCTAAAAATCTATTAATTGTTGACCCAGGTGATGCTGAGCCGGTTATTAAGGCCATTGAGCAACAACAATTAAACCCCATGGCACTGTTAATTACTCACCATCATAGTGACCATATTGCGGGGATAGATAAATTAGTTAATCACTATAACATTCCTGTTTATGGGCCCAAATATGAAGCGATTCCATCTCTAACGCACCTACTCACAGCCTGTCATAATCTTATCATTAACTCAGCTTTTCCACCGATAACGGTACTTGAGGTACCGGGACATACGAATGACCATATCGCTTTCCTAATTGATGGTAATTTATTTTGTGGTGATACATTATTTGCCGCTGGCTGTGGTCGCTTATTAGGTGGGACAGCAGAACAGCTCCATGCTTCATTACAATTGATTGCCAGCTTGCCCGAACAGACAAAGATTTTTTGTGCACATGAATATACTCAGGCTAATCTGCGTTTTGCCGCATGCGTTGATCCTAGCAATACGGAGATCAAGCAACGTATAGCAGATACCGATGCCTTACTAATGAATGGCAAACCAAGTCTGCCCTCATTATTAACACTTGAACTAAAAACCAATCCTTTTTTGCGTTGTCAGCAGCCTGACGTTATTCAAGCTGCTCAACAATTTTGCGGTGATCAATTACTCGATTCACAGGCCGTATTTACTACTCTACGTGCGTGGAAAGATCAGTTTTAATTATCCCATCTGGTAGTACTCTGCCGGAAGTAAAAAATCATGATTATAGTAATAATCTGCAAGCGCAACAATGATATTCGCCCGAAAGTCTGAATCCTATCGTGATTATTGTAGTGCTGCCGATAACCATATGCTGATCCATACAGATTAGAATCATGATGGACTGCCTTCGTCTCTACGCAGCCCATCATTAAGTCCTATCGCTTATGCCAATAATACCCTTGGCATTTTTATAATGACTCTAAGTGTTATTAAAAATCACCTTTTTAGTCAGTGTAAACAAGGAATTTTACACTTTAGGTTTAGAGGCCTGACGCCTACTGAGTATGAATATCCATTTGAGGATATGGAATAGTTATATCATTTTCATCGAAAGCTAATTTTATTTTTTGCAATAAGTCAGAATGTACAACCCAATAATCGGCAGATTTAACCCATGGACGCACATTAAAATTCACACTACTATTTGCTAACTCAGCTACAGTAATAGCAGGAGCCGGTTCATCTAAAATCTGTTCATGTCCAGTTAGAATCTCGGTCATGATTCGTTGCGCTTTTAACATATCATCGTCATAACCAATACCGAACACCATGTCGATACGACGCGTATCGCGAGCAGAATAATTTGTAATTGCCCCAGCATAAATTTGACCATTAGGAATGATGATTTCACGATTATCAGGTGTTTTCATAATGATGCTGAATACACTTATCTTCTCAACAACACCATTGACGCCACCTGCTTCGATAAAGTCACCCAGGCTAAATGGGCGAAAAATAATCATCATTATCCCCGCGGCAAAGTTTTGTAATGAATCTTTAAGCGCTAAACCAACGGCTAAACCTGCAGCACCTAATACGGCAATAAAAGAGGTCGTATCAACACCTAAACGATCTATAGCAGCAATCAATATAATGACCAGCAAGATCCCTGTGCTAATCGAACTAGCAAAATTAACCAGAATAGGGTCAAGATCGGCACGAACCATAATCTTACGAAGTAATTTAATCAGCCATCGAACAACAATGCGACCGACAATCAAAATAGCTGCCGCCGTGACAAAATTAATTAAAAACAAGCCAACTGGACTCTGTGATACTACATCCATCTTTTACATCCTCTTATTAATCTCATGAATTATATCATTGACCAGTTTTGGTCCTTGATAGATAAAACCACTGTAAATTTGTACCAGTTCCGCGCCTGCATCTAATTTTGCTACTGCATCTTTGCCCGACATAATCCCACCTGCCGCGATTATCGGCAAGTTTTGAGGTAATGCTTGGCGAAATTGTCTTACAATTTCTGTAGATTTATCGAAAACAGGACGTCCACTCAAGCCACCCATTTCTTCGTTAAATGCTAATCCCATTACGCCTTCGCGTGACATGGTGGTATTTGTCGCAATAACCGCATCTATTTCAAATTGTTCAAAGGCTTGTGCAAGTTGTCTAACTTCATCCGCATTAAGGTCTGGCGCAACTTTTACTGCCATAGGTACATAACGTTCATATTGCTGGTGCAATCTATGTTGTTCTTCCTTTAGTGCGGCTAATAGTGCATTGAGTGATTCACCGAATTGTAAGGTTCTCAAGCCTGGCGTATTGGGCGATGAAATATTTATCGTGACATAATCTGCTGAGGAATAGACTTTTCTGAGTCCAATGAGATAATCATCAACGGCCTTTTCAACGGCTGTGTCAAAATTTTTACCAATATTAATCCCGATAACTGTATCGGCTTTAGCGTTTTTCACTTGCGCAATGAGGTGCTCAACACCCAAATTATTAAAACCCATCCGATTGATGATCGCCTGAGCTTCGGGCAGTCTAAAAAGTCGAGGTTTTGGGTTACCCGCTTGCGGCCGAGGCGTTACCGTACCGATCTCTATAAAACCAAAACCAATGGCTGATAAGGCTTCTATATGGTCACCATTTTTATCAAGTCCAGCCGCTAGACCTACCGAATTTGGAAAATCAATACCCATCACCTTGACGGGTGTTGCCACTACATTGGGATAAACTAGCGTTGATAATCTCAACATTTGTACAAGATCGAGACCCTTCAAACCCAAATAATGTGCTTTTTCCGCCTCTAGCTGAAACATCACTGTTCGAATTAATTTATATAACATTACTCAACGACCACCGTTATGTTGTAACCAGTGAATTTTCTGATATTAATAACACCGGTATCGAAAATTAGATACTGTCCTTTAATTCCACACAATATACCGCTAATCTCTGGTGTTTTATCAAAATTAAATGATTTAACTTTGTCTGGATACTGCTGTACAGGAAATGAAATATCAACTACATCTTGGTTATCTAATGGCATGATTGCCTGCTCGCCAAACCGCTGTTGCAAAGCCAATATTTGTTCGCTGCTCTCCAGCATTAATTGATCGCGTATTGCCAATAGGTCGACATCCTCAGGCTTGCCTTTAAGCATTTTTCGCCAATCAGTTCGATCCGATACATGGGATTTGAAAATGACTTCTACTAATCCCGATTGAAGTCGACTCTTAACCCGAAATATCGGTAAAGCTTGACTTGCACCTTGATCGATCCAACGCGTTGGTATTTGATTAATCCGTGTGATCCCTACTTTTATGCCTGAACTATTGGCCAAATAGACAATGTGATCCTGCATACAAAAAGCTTCACCCCATTCTGGCTCGCGGCAAGTTCCTGCACCGTAATGGCATGTTTCGGGTTTCATGATACATAAATCACATCGCGCTAATTTCTGTGAGCAAGGAAAACAATATCCACCGGAATACGATTTTTTTATCCGTCTGTCACATGCTACACAATGAATCTCACCCGCATATTTTAGTTCAATTTTTTGACCGATTAACGGCGTCATCGCAACCCGTTGCTCTCCAAGTACCATTTGATAATCTACAGGATCGTTATTAGCTGGCAATGTGACTGTCATTT
Organism: Methylophagaceae bacterium; assembly: GCA_047636295.1. Lineage (GTDB taxonomy): Bacteria > Pseudomonadota > Gammaproteobacteria > Nitrosococcales > Methylophagaceae. The sequence continues at coordinate 956 of JBLIKM010000033.1, read as the reverse complement.
TAGACAGTTGCCCATGAAATTCGCTCAAAATTAGGCCTCTATTATATTTAATTTTCTCTAATAGTGTAGCGCATTTCTTTAAAAATCTGCGCTTATGTGCTTTATAGATTAAAGTCAAAGACACTTTGGTCAATGTACTCTATAATCGCTTCATGTTATCAATAAAAACACTCAGCCAATATGGTCTATTTCTGACTATTTTACTACTTACAGCATGTAATAGTCCGCTGACGTCCGTCAAACCGGATAAGGAGAGGCATACATCCTCAAGCAAAACCCTTAAAACAGGCCATACTCCGTGGGAACGTGCTTACGGTAAATTGCAGGAGCCCTCAGAAAACCTAATTAGCCAGTTTCCCAATAACATTCCACAAGAAGTAGCTTTGCCGTTGCCCGCTATCGATCTTTGGCAACGGATACGTAACGGTTATGGCATTGAGGATAATACCTTAAATATCCAAACCCAAAAACAAGTAGACTGGTTTGCAAGTCGACCTCACTATATAACTCAGGTTACAGATCGCGCTAAACCATATCTTTATTATATTGTTGATGAGTTAGATAAACGTAACATGCCGCTTGAACTTGCATTTTTGCCTGTAATTGAAAGCTCTTTCCAGCCATTAGCCCATTCTAGTAGTAATGCTTCAGGTTTATGGCAATTTATTCCAGGCACCGGTAAAGTGTTTGGACTTGATCAAAACTGGTGGTATGACGGACGGCGCGATATTATCCAGTCAACCAATGCTGCTTTAGATTATCTACAGAAACTTCATAGTGATTTTGGCGATTGGCCACTTGCTCTTGCAGCTTACAACAGTGGCGAAGGCACTGTTGGACGCGCCATAAAACACAACCAAGAAATGGGTATGCCAACGGATTTCTGGTCTTTAGGTTTACCTAGAGAAACAACTAACTACATACCTAAATTTCTAGCTATAGCACATCTATTAAAT
>JBLIKM010000032.1:0-10854 GCA_047636295.1 Methylophagaceae bacterium | reverse complement strand
TTCAAATGACCTTTCTATTGACCTAGGAACGGCGAATACGCTCATTTATGTGCGTGGTAAAGGCATTGTCCTTAACGAACCTTCAGTGGTGGCAATACGCCAAGAACATGGGCCTGGCGGTCGCAGATCGATCGCTGCTGTGGGCACTGAAGCAAAAAGAATGCTGGGACGAACGCCGGGTAATATCACCGCGATCCGACCACTAAAAGATGGTGTGATTGCAGACTACACTGTGACTGAAAAAATGTTGCAACATTTTATTCGTAAAGTGCATGAAGGTCGGTTTTTTAAACCAAGTCCGCGCGTTTTAGTCTGTGTACCGTGTGGCTCGACTCAAGTAGAACGTCGAGCAATTCGAGAATCAGCGGCAGGGGCGGGCGCGCGTGAAGTTTATTTGATTGAAGAACCTATGGCAGCGGCAATCGGTGCCGGTATGCCAGTGGATGAAGCAAGTGGTTCAATGGTGTTGGATATCGGTGGTGGTACAACCGAAGTCGCGATTATTTCTTTAAATGGTATTGTCTATTCAGCATCCGTTCGTATCGGTGGTGACTTGTTCGATGAAGCGATAATCAACTATGTGCGTCGTAACTACGGAACATTGATTGGTGAAGCAACGGCTGAAAAAATTAAAAAAGAAATTGGTTCTGCCTATCCAGGCAATGAAGTGCGAGAAATGGAAGTGCGGGGGCGTAACTTAGCAGAAGGTATTCCACGTAGTTTTACACTTAATAGCAATGAGATTCTTGAAGCATTGCAAGATCCTTTAGCAGGTATTATTGCGGCAGTGAAAACTGCATTAGAACAAACGCCGCCAGAATTAGGCGCTGATGTTGCTGAGCGTGGCATTGTGTTAACCGGTGGTGGTGCTTTATTACGAGACATAGACCGTTTGTTAATTGAAGAAACCGGCTTGCCAGCCATAGTGGCGGAAGATCCTTTAACCTGTGTTGCCCGTGGCGGTGGTCGAGCTCTAGAAATGATTGATGAACGGGGCACTGACGTTTTTACGTTTGAATAAGTTATTACTTATCACTACATTTTAGACCTTTGCGGCACTTACATCTGTCGCAGAGGTTTTTTAGTCTTTGGAGCTTAGATTATAAAACCTTTATTTGCCCATCTACCTTCACTGAATTCCCGCTTGTTATTAGCGCTAATAGCATCGCTAGTACTGTTTTTTCTCGATACGCGGCTAAATTATTTTTCATCGGCTCGTTCTACTCTATCTACCATCGTGTATCCAATTCAAGTTATTGCTTCTTTTCCTAGCGATACCAGTGAATGGATGAATGATTTTTTTGAAGATCGAGAACAATTAAAAGGAAAAAACACCGCTTTAGAAGCGACAAATCTATTAAATAATGTGCGTTTATTAAAATTACAGAATTTAGAACGAGAAAATACGCGGTTGCGAGAATTATTAGGTTCTTCATTCCGTTTGACTGAACGTGTTTTAGTCGCCGAATTATTATCGGTAGATCTTGACCCTTTTTCTCAACAAGTAGTGCTTAATAAAGGACTCAGTGATGGTGTCTTTAATGGCCAACCGGTATTAGATGCGCATGGTGTCATGGGACAAGTCACCGAGGTCACGCGTTTTTCTAGTCGTGCAATATTGTTGACAGATCCTAGCCATGGTTTGCCTGTTCAGATTAATCGTAATGGATTGCGAGCTGTTGCTATTGGACGAGGCATGGGCGAATCTTTGCAATTAGAACATTTAACGCATAATGCTGATCTGCGCGTTGGTGATGTACTGGTGACTTCTGGACTAGGTGGACGTTTTCCTGTCGGTTATCCAGTCGGTACGATAATCTCTATTCATTTTCCTCAAGGAAAGGCATTTGCCGATATCGCTATTAAACCTGCAGCCAAATTAGATACGAGTCGTGAAGTGTTATTAGTACTGCCAATAGAAAAGCAAGAAGCAGAAAAAGAGTTAATATCGGCTGAGGATTTGCATTAATGGCCACCATTAGAGCGCCACAAGGCGGTAGTATTATTGTTATAACAGTCATTATTGCCATGATATTAATGCTTATACCGCTACCTGATAACCTACGATTTGCAAGACCAGAATGGGTATTGATGACGCTCATTTATTGGGCAATGGCATTACCTCAGCGAGTTGGTGTGGGTTATGCCTGGATGGTCGGACTCTCAATAGATGTCCTTATGGGCGGCCCCTTGGGTGTTAATGCATTTTCCTATGCGTTTGTTATTTATTTAATATTGTGTATTCATTTACAGATACGCCAATACCCTTTGTGGCAACAAGCGCTGAGTATTATGGCCTTGGTACTGATGGTCAATATACCAGTGGCATTAATGACATCAAACTTTGCCAGTTGGTATGTGTGGTTACCTGCTGTAACCACAACCGTACTGTGGCCAATTATTTACGCATTTTTGCGGGCAGTTCGCCGCACATTTAATGTTGGTTGACGCTTAAATGTCTTCACATTTCGCATTAAAAGATCATTTTCATGAAGGTCGAATAATAAATGATCGGCTGATTTTTTCAGCCCTTTTTGCTGGGTTGTTATTTATAGCTTTGATCGCTCGTTTGATTGTTCTCCAAGTGGTGGAGTTTGAACATTTTGACTCCTTATCTGAAAAAAATAGGGTAGATATTAGTTCCTCCCCACCTCAGCGAGGCTTAATTTACGACCGTAATGGCGTCATTTTGGCAGAGAATATTCCAACATTCAGCCTAGAATTGACACCTGAAAATGTGCCAGATATCGATGATACCTTGCAACAATTGGCAGTTTTATTTGCTATGACTGAAGCTGATATGCTCGATATTAAAAAGCAGATAAAACAGCAACGTCGTTTTCGGCAAGTCATTGTTAAAGAACGCTTAACCGAGCAAGACGTTGCCATTTTTTCTGTCAATCGCCATCGTTTTTCAGGTGTGGATGTCGTTGGGCGATTAATTCGTCACTATCCGCAAGGTGCACTATTTGCGCATACGGTGGGTTATGTCGGGCGTATTAATGAACAAGATTTACAAGAGATAGATCAACATAATTACAAAGGTTCTATGCAGATAGGCAAAACGGGCATAGAAAAACAATATGAACAATTGTTACATGGCCAGGTAGGTTATCAACAGGTAGAAACGAATGTGCAAGGACGGATTGTTCGCGAGTTAAACAGTAAGCCATCAGTGTCAGGACAAGATTTATTTTTGCACTTAGATATCAATTTACAACGGGTTGCCGCTGAAGCAATGGATGATTTTAACGGTGCCATCGTCGTACTGGAGCCAAAAACAGGCGGTGTACTAGCAATGGTCAGCAAACCTGACTTTGATCCTAATGAGTTTGTTTTAGGTATTAGTCGTAAAAATTATGCGGCTTTAAGAGATTCGTCTGATATGCCCTTATTTAATCGTAGCTTACGCGGCCGTTATCCGCCAGGTTCTACCTTAAAACCCTTCATTGCCTTAGCGGGATTAGAGTCGGGCGTCATTAGCGAGCAATCTAAAACATTTTGTCCCGGCTGGTATACATTACCAGGTCATGATCATCGCTATCGTTGCTGGAAATCTCATGGCCATGGCCATATGGATTTGAAAGCGGGTATTTCTCAGTCGTGTGATGTCTATTTTTATGATCTAGCAAATACATTGGGAATAGATCGCATCCATAGTTTTTTAGATTTATTTAGGTTTGGCCGGCGGACCGAGATTGATCTTCCAGGTGAAAGCAAGGGCTTGTCACCGTCAAAAGAATGGAAACGAGGCAGTCGCAATACGGCATGGTACCCAGGAGAGACATTAATATCGGGTATCGGTCAGGGATTTAATCAAATGACACCGATTCAGCTTGCTCATGCCACGGCCGTTTTGGCGATGCGTGGCATTGATATTAGTCCAAGAGTGGTGAGGGCAAGCAGGCCTACCGGACAAAGCGAATTGCAACTTTTTCCAGCGCAGACTTACGAATCGCTACCTATGGGAAGTAGTCATAATTGGGAAGCAGTGATTGATTCTATGGTCGAGGTGGTACACGGTACTCGAGGTACTGCTCGTCATATAGGTAAAGACTTGCCATTTAAAGTGGCAGGAAAAACAGGTACCGCTCAAGTATTTAGCATTAAACAAGATGAAGAATATGATGCAGAAATTTTAGCAAGAAAATTACACGATCATGCTTTATTTATCGCTTTTGCGCCTGCGGAAAACCCGCAGTTTGTAGTTGCCGTGATAGTGGAGCATGGCGGCGGCGGCGGGACAATGGCAGCGCCTATAGCGCGTAAGTTGATTGATCAATATTTTGGGACGGCAGTCGATGAGTAACTTACTGCACGATAGACAACAACCTCAGCGATGGAGCTTGAGCCAAGCATTAAGAGTTATTCATCTCGATGCTTTACTCCTTTTGGGTATATCGATTTTGTTGGCCGCGGGTTTAATGATTTTATACAGTGCGAGTGATCAGAGTTCGACGATTTTAATCAGGCAATTAATTCGGATGGGCACGGCGTTTACCGTGTTATTCGTATTAGCTAACATTCATCCTGATCGTATGCGTGATGCTGCATATTGGTTATATGGGGTCGGTTTGATATTGTTAGTCGCGGTGTTAGTATTTGGCCATGAAGGTAAAGGCGCACAGCGTTGGTTAGACTTAGGTTTTTTCCGGTTCCAGCCTTCAGAATTAATGAAATTAGCGGTACCATTACTAGTTGCTAGTTATTTAGCAGAACGTCCCTTACCTCCTTCTGCAGCAAGATTACTGGTGAGTTTGGTAATGATTATTGTGCCCGCTATATTGATTGCGAAACAGCCTGATTTAGGCACGGCATTACTTATTGCTAGCTCTGGTTTAATTGTGGTGTTTTTGTCGGGCATCAGCTGGCGAATTATTCTTGGGTTTATTAGCTTAAGTACAGCTGCTTTACCAGTATTATGGTATGTGATGCATGATTATCAACGGCAAAGGGTCTTAACGCTATTGAACCCAGAAAGTGATCCCTTAGGCTCTGGTTATCATATTATTCAGTCTAAAATTGCAATAGGATCGGGCGGGTTATTTGGCCGTGGCTGGTTAGATGGCACACAATCACATTTAGCTTTTTTGCCCGAACGTACCACGGACTTTATTTTTGCGGTTATCTCCGAAGAATTTGGTTTAGTTGGGGTAGGTATATTATTAATTTTTTACTTAATGGTTGCTGGCAGAGGCATTTATATTGCCAGTCAAGCACAAACTAGTTTTGCGCGTTTATTGGCCGGGAGTATTTCTTTGACTTTTCTGGTCTATGTATTCGTTAATGTTGGAATGGTCACTGGATTGTTGCCAGTTGTAGGTGTCCCTCTACCGATGATCAGTTATGGGGGCACATCAATGGTAACCTTGTTAGCTGGCTTCGGTATTCTAATGTCTATTCATACTCATAGAAGGATGATGTCTCCATGAAAATAGTTTTACTTTTAACGGCCTTATTATTTGTGAACCTAGCACAGGCAGATAATAAGCCTGACTTGCCAGGCTTGTCTGATTTCTTAGCTGAAATGGAGAAAAAACATGGTTTTAATAGTGATGAATTAGCGGCTTCGTTTGCACAAGTTGAAGTCAAAGATTCGATTCTTCGCGCTATTTCACGTCCTGCAGAAAAGAGTAAGGCTTGGTTTGAATATCGCGCTATATTTATCACCGACTCACGAATTAACGGTGGAATAGCGTTTTGGCAGCAACATGCAGATGATTTAGCGCGCGCTGAGAAGAAATATGGCGTGCCTGTTGAAATAATTATTGCTATCTTGGGTGTGGAAACACGCTATGGCGGCAATGTGGGTAGTTACCGAGTAATTGATGCTTTATCAACCTTAGCATTTCAGTATCCACCAAGAAGTCCTTTTTTTCGCTCAGAATTGGAAGCATTCTTGCTGCTAACGCGTGAAGAAAAGCTATCGGTTCTTGCCCCTATTGGCTCTTATGCCGGCGCCATGGGCCTTGGGCAGTTTATGCCGAGTAGTTATCGTGAATATGCGGTAGATTTTGATGGTGATGGCCACCGCGATATCTGGACAAATCCTACTGATGCTATAGGTAGTATCGCTAATTATCTTAAACGGCATGGTTGGCTTGCAAATAAAAGTATTACTCACCCCACCTTTTTTACGGGCAAAGTTGACAATGATTTAATTGAAAAAGGGATAAAACCATCATTGAGTCGACAAACATTAGTCGCGGCGGGTGTTAGTTTAAGAGGGCTACCTGAGGACGAGGATCAACTGGCCATAATTTCATTAAGCCAAGAAAATAATGAAGAATATTGGTTGGCTAGACAGAATTTTTATGCAATTACGCGTTACAATCACAGTCGGATGTATGCCATGGCGGTCACTCAACTAGGGCAGGCAATACGATTAGGCTATAAGGATAAGCGTTAATGTTGAGACGTTTAAAATGGATCGCTATTACTTTCGTATATTTGAGTTTGATCTCATGTAGTAGTGTTACGGAACAGGCTGATAGGGCACCAAGCTCTCCGCCAGACGTATCAAAGATACCTAATGCAATACCTAAAGATGCACCGCCAAGTAAATATGGTAACCCAACAAGTTATAGTGTATTGGGTAAGCGTTATTACACCTTAAGCAGTAGCCAAGGTTATCAACAAAAAGGTATTGCTTCTTGGTATGGCGCTAAATTTCATGGTCGACGGACTTCTAGTGGCGAAAAGTATGATATGTATGCCATGACGGCAGCACATAAGGCATTACCTTTGCCCTCGTATGTCGAAGTAACTAACTTGAATAATGGTCGTAAGGTGATTGTGAAAGTGAATGATCGAGGCCCTTTTCACGATAATCGTTTAATTGATTTATCCTACACTGCGGCGAAAAAACTGGGGATTATTGCTCATGGCACAGGTTTGGTAGAAGTACGCGTCATTACCGGAGGTGAAATGCCTGTTAATATAGTTACTAAGATTCAACAAAAACCAATCATAGATACGATAGCTACACCGGCAAGTATGTATTTACAAGTAGGGGCATTTAGTACGTCGACCAATGCCCAGCAGTTCAAAACTAAAGTGCAAAATCAGATCGACGATCAGGTCATTATCACCTCCGACGGAATTTTGTATCGCGTGCGTATCGGCCCATTAGCAACTATTCAAGACGGCGATTCCTTAACCAGTCGTTTGCTTGATTTGGGCTTCAATGATACCCATTTAGTGGTCGAATAATTTATTTTAATAGAGAGTTTTCATGCTGAAAATAGTAAAAGCCATATTGCTAGCAGGTGTTGTGTTAAGCAGCATAACTGCTCAGGCAGTTATAACGCCTAATCCAACCGCGCCTAATATAGCTGCAAAATCTTATATCTTGCAGGATTTTGCCAGCGGTCGAGTTATTGCAGAAAATAATGCAGATGAACGTTTACCACCTGCTAGTATCACCAAGTTAATGACTGCTTATGTGGTATCACATGAGTTGGCATTAGGTAATATAACGCTGACTGATGAAGTGCTGATTAGTGAAAAAGCATGGCGTATGGTGGGATCACGCAGCTTTATTGAAGTGAATACTAAAGTACCTGTTGAAGCTTTATTACGTGGGATGATTATTCAATCCGGTAATGATGCCGCTGTTGCATTAGCTGAACATATCGCTGGTAGTGAAGATACCTTTGCTCAAATGATGAATCAATATGCCCAACAATTAGGGATGGTTGATACTAATTATCGTAATTCAACCGGTTTACCCGATCCTGATCACTACACAACGGCGAGAGATATAGTGACCTTGTCGACGGCGATTATTCGAGACTATCCTGACCATTACAAATGGTATGCCGAAAAAGAGTATAAATATAATGATATTACTCAACATAACCGTAATAAATTGTTGTGGCGAGATAGCAGTGTTGATGGTTTAAAAACAGGACACACACAAGAAGCAGGTTATTGTTTGGCGGCATCAGCTGAGCGCGATGATATGCGACTGATCTCTGTTGTGCTAGGTACACGTAGTGATAATGCACGTGCACAAGAAACCCAAAAGTTATTTAATTATGGCTTCCGTTTCTTTGAAACGCATGAATTATATTCTGCATTAACTTCCATTGCTGATAGCAAAGTCTGGAAGGGCAGCAAAAAACAGGTTCAGTTAGGATTGGCAAAACCGCTTTCTGTGACAGTGCCTAGAGGCCGTTACAAAGAATTAGTTGCGAGCACTACTATTCAACAGCCAATAATTGCACCTATTGCCGCAGGTGTGCAATTGGGTGAGGTAGAAATTCGTTTGGGTGATGAGTTGATCGCTAAGCGAAATTTGGTTGCCATAAATGCCAGTGAACAAGGTAGTTGGTGGCGTCGATTACTTGATTCTTTATTGATGCTTATTTGGGGCTAAATAATGAGAGAAGTCTACTTGAATAGTAATAAGGTTGCGAGCGGGTTTCTGGTCCACTATGGCAACAAATAGATGCACTTTATCAGCACTATAAAAAGGATATCGCAGCATGGCATTAGATAAAAAAGAAGCTAAACTAGAGTTTCCCTGTGACTATGGGATCAAAGCGATGGGGCATAGCCATCCTGATTTTGATGCGATCGTTGTGAGCATTGTCCGTGGTCATGTGGATGATATCAAAGAAGGGGCAGTAACTATCAAACAAAGCTCAGGTGGAAAATTTACTTCAGTTACAGTTGATTTTTATGCAACAAGTCGAGAGCAGTTAGAAGCAATTCATCGCGATCTAATTAGCCATGAAGCGATTAAATACATTTTATAATTTTCAAGCTATGATAATAAAAGATTTAAGACTCGTTGATTATCAGTCTACTTGTGATGCCATGCGGGCTTTTACTGCTCATCGTGATCAACTTAGCCAAGATGAATTATGGTTAGTAGAACATGCTCCTGTTTTTACGCAAGGCTTGAATGGTAAAGATGAACACGTACTTGATAGCGGCGATATTCCAGTCATTAAGACTGATCGTGGTGGTCAGGTTACCTATCATGGTCCTGGCCAGTTAATTGCCTATACCTTGTTTGATTTGAAACGATTGAATATCGGTGTGCGCGAGATGGTATCACACATGGAAAATAGTGTGATCAACATGCTTGATGATTTGGGTATTAAAGCAAATGCACGTGTTGATGCGCCTGGTGTTTATGTAGATGATCGAAAGATAGCAGCATTAGGATTAAGGGTTAAACATGGTAGCTGTTACCATGGGCTAAGTATCAATGTCTCAATGGATTTAACGCCTTTTAGCTTCATTAACCCGTGTGGTTATCAAGGTATGGAAGTAATTGATTTAAAAAGTCTGGGATATGACATGACAATGTTTCAGGCACAACAACAGTTTATATCGGCGTTTAAGACGCAGATGTCCAAGGTGAAAAAATGATCGAAAAAGTACAGCCAAAACGTGATGTTAGCGCACTGAAAGGTGCATCTAAAGTCGCCCGCATTCCAGTAAAAATAGTGCCCAGTGAGCCTAAACGTAAACCTGCTTGGATCAGGGCAAAATCACCGAGCAATCCTGAGGTTCATCGTTTAAAAGCACTGCTGCGTGAGAATCAACTACATACCGTATGTGAAGAAGCTTCATGTCCAAATTTAGGTGAATGTTTTACTCATGGCACAGCAACTTTTTTGATCATGGGCAATATTTGTACACGTCGCTGTCCATTCTGTGATGTCGCTCATGGCAAGCCAGATCCTCTGGATGCCAACGAGCCCCAACATTTAGCTAAAACGGTTGCAGCAATGGAGCTTAAACATGTCGTGGTGACGTCTGTGGATCGAGATGATTTACGAGATGGTGGGTCTACTCATTTTACCCAATGTATTGCTGAAATACGTAAACAATCACCCGATACACGTATTGAAGTACTCGTTCCAGACTTTCGTGGTCGCATGGGTGTGGCTTTAGCTGAATTAGCGAAAAGCCTGCCAGATATCTTTAATCATAATTTAGAAAGCATTCCTCGTCTTTATAAGGCAGTTAGACCTGGTTCAGATTATCAATGGTCACTGGATTTGATTAAAAAATTCCAGCAACAGCATCCCGAAGTGCCCACTAAATCGGGCTTGATGTTGGGATTAGGCGAAACACTGGAAGAAGTACATGTAGTAATGCAAGATTTACGTGATCATGGTTGTCGGATGTTAACCTTAGGCCAATACTTGCAACCCAGCCGGCATCACTTGGCGGTAGAGCGTTTTGTAACGCCAGCTGAATTTGATCAGCTAGCCGTTGTTGCTAAACAAATGGGCTTTGAACATGTGGCGAGTGGTCCAATGGTTCGGTCATCCTATCATGCTGATTTACAAGCGCAGGGAGAGCATGTCTCTTAGTCTTAATCGTATTTTGTGCTGAGAATAAATAAGAGCAAAGCCCAATGAATTTCAGCATTAGCTATTTAAGGTGTAACTTTAAATATAACAATGAATGAAATAGACGATTATTTTTTCGTAAAAGAGTCTAAAATGACGTTTAATCTAATTAAAGATCAAGTGAGTGTCCTTAATGAAATATATCCAGCTTTTCCTACTATTTATAATATCAAGTTCTGCTAGTGCGTATACGGTGGGGCCTACCACGCCAGGTAAGTGGAGTAGTAGTTCAATTAGTTACAGTTATATGCTTGGTGGTGAATCTTGCGTTAAAGCCGTGTGTTCAGCATTAAGCTCTTTTATGGCGACAGGTTACAAAACAGAAATTGAAAGAGCATTTGGTGCTTGGAGCGGTGTGGCTAATCTTAGCTTTTATGAGATTCCAGATGATGGTGCTAATTTTAACACTGCAACAACATCTGGTGATATCAGGTTCGGCGGTGAAAAAATGGATGGGTCTAATGGAGAATTAGCTCAT
>JBLIKM010000031.1:0-10942 GCA_047636295.1 Methylophagaceae bacterium | reverse complement strand
ACCTCACGGTTATGCGTTTGTTCAAAGAAAGTCACTACATGATGAGCCACTATCGGACCTACATCTTCGATTTCTATCAATGCTTGTTCATCGGTGGCTTTTAATGCGTCTAAAGTCAAAAAGTGACTGGCAAGGGATCGTGCTGTTGTTTCACCGACTTCACGAATACCTAAGGAATATAGAAATCGAGCAAATTTTGTTTGTTTAGCGTCTATTAATGATTGAACTAGGTTCACTGCTGATTTTTCACCCATCCTTTCTAGTGCAGAGAGTTGTTCTATTGTTAATTGGAATAGGTCTGCGGCATCATGAATTAAACCTTCATCGACCAGTACTTCAACCAATTTATCACCTAGGCCATCAATATCCATGGCTTTACGTGAAGCAAAATGTTTAATGGCCTCTTTGCGTTGAGCGGGACAATAAAGCCCACCACTACAACGCGCTATAGCTTCACCTTCTAGCCGTTCAACTTCTGATTGGCAAATTGGACAGTGTGTTGGTATCGTAAATTTAACCGTATTGTCAGGACGTTTTGATAACACTACTTGTACCACTTCAGGGATTACATCCCCTGCTCGCCTAACAATAACGGTGTCCCCTACTCTGACATCTTTACGATCAATTTCATCTTGATTATGCAAAGTGGCGTTACTGACCGTAACCCCGCCAACAAATACCGGCTGCAAACGTGCAACTGGGGTTAAAGCACCTGTTCGACCCACTTGAATTTCAATATCGTCGACGATGGTCATTTCCTGTTGAGCAGGGAATTTATAAGCAATTGCCCAGCGTGGCGCACGAGATACAAAACCTAGGCGCTGTTGCAAACGTATATCGTCGATTTTTAGTACCACACCATCGATATCGTAATATAAGGTATCACGCTGTTCGCCTAACTGTTTAATATAAGCCAAACAGCCATCAACACCCACCACCTGCTGTAATTCTGTTGAGATCTGACAACCCCAAGCTGCAAGTTGTTGCATGGTTGCATGGTGTGTTTTAGGTAAATCGACACCTTGAATTTCACCGACACCATAACAATACATAGCTAAGGGACGACGAGCGGTGATTTTAGAGTCTAATTGCCGTAAAGAGCCCGCCGCTGCATTACGTGGGTTTACAAAGGGCTTCTTATTATCAGCAATTTGTTGCTTATTTAATGCCTCGAAGCCGACTTTAGGTATAACAATTTCACCGCGTATTTCAACAACTTCTGGTACATTGTCACCGCTCAACTTTAACGGCACTGATTGGATTGTTCGTACATTTTCAGTGACATCTTCACCGACAGTGCCATCACCTCGTGTCGCTGCCTGCACCAATATCCCCTGTTCATAGCGAATACTGATGGCTAAACCATCTAATTTGGCTTCAGCTGAATAAGTTTGGATTTGGCTGGTATTAAGTCGGTCACGTACGCGTTGATCGAAAGCAGCTAAATCTTCGGCATTAAACACATTATCCAGTGATAACATCGGGATAGTATGAGCAATTTGGTTGAACTTATCGAGTGCTTTACCGCCCACGCGTTGCGTCGGTGAGTCAGCCGTTAATAATTCAGGATAATCCAATTCTAATTGTTGAAGTTTCTTGAATAAGCGGTCATATTCACTATCAGTAACTTCAGGATTATCAGCAACATAATAAAGATTATTATATCTATTTATTAAGTCTCGTAAGTTACTCGCTTGCTTGTTTATCTCAGTTGGTATAGTCATGATTTTCGTTATGAATTGCAAAATTTAGGTTAAATATACGGCTACGCATGGCTTCTAATCGCGAGTCACTAATCGGCTCGCGTGCATCATCAGATAATGTACCGCTCAATTTTTCGGTTAGAGATTGAGCCGTTTCGAGTAAGTCATCAAACATAGCCAAGCCATTTACTGGTCCGGGTAAACGAGCAAATATTAATAAACCTGGTGTAGTTAAGCTTGTAAATTTATCGGGTAATAAGGTGCCAGGGTCAAGAATATTGGCCACACTAAATATACTTTGCTTACGAGTGCCACCAGTAAAGCGATGATAAATCTGTAAGTCACCAAAATGTAGGTTCGAACTTTCCAAAGCCGCTTTTACTGCCCTGCCAGAAAACCGCTCATTTTCAGGTGCCATAATGGTTAAAGCAATAACTAAATCATCACTATCTTTTCTGGCTGGTTTTGGTGTTGTTTCAATGGCAGTGAGTTCCACATCTTCAACATTATCTACCGGCGAATTAGATTCTTTTGTGTATGGGGCTTTTTGTGGGTCTATCGCTTGTTCACTTGACGCTATATCGTCATCGATAACAACGTTTATTGTTGATTGCGCTGGTTTTGCTGAGTGTTGAGAAGCTTGAGGCTTAGCTGTTTCTTCCGATAAGTTAATAACAGGCTCAAGTTCCGACACTATCTTTTCAGCGGCAGTAGAAAGGCTTACCGAGGGTTCACTATCAATATCACCCTTAGTTTGTTGTTCAAGCTCATGTTCAAAATAGTCATTAAAATCATTATCGAGGTTAATTTCCGGCTCGAGATGATCAAGAGCTAAGTCCAACGCGCGTGTCTTGCTAGTATGTCGGGCATACAGCGTTACGCCGATAAAAGCGACCAACAGGAACAATATTAAAATTACGATTTCAAACACTTATTGTGGAACCTCTGTATCAACTAAGGGATAATGATTGTTTTTAAATTATGATGAGCATTTTATGACCACACAACCAAGCAAACAATTGGAAACCTTCGACAACGCAGTGCCGGAGCGTGATTATACCATTCACATTGAGACACCAGAATTTACTTGTTTATGTCCTAAAACAGGTCAACCTGATTTTGCGACCATTCAAATTGACTATGTGCCTGACTTAAAATGTGTAGAATTAAAGGCTTACAAGCTTTACCTTTGGTCTTACCGTAATGAAGGTGCCTTCCATGAAAAAGTAACTAATCAAATTTTAGATGACTTGGTTGCGATTTGTGATCCACGTTTTATGCGTGTTACCGGAATTTTTAATGTTCGCGGCGGTGTTTATACGACGGTTGTTGTTGAGCATCGTAAATCAGGCTGGGTTGCTCCAACACCTGTTCAACTTCCATAAGCTACACCGTGAGCGTTATAAATAATAGCGCCTACATTGGTATTGATCTCGGCACCTCAGGGTGTCGAGCAATCGCTATAGACGATCATTCAAACATCATTGCTAGCAGTCAGTTAAACTTTCAAGATTTCCCATCAAAAAGTGACATATCTGAACAAGATCCGTATGTCCACTGGCAATGCGTACATCAGGTTTTATCAGAGCTCATATCGCTCATTGAACAAAGTCAGCACTATGAAATTCAAGCTATTGCTGTCGATGCAACATCCGGCTCGGTATTAATCACTGATGACTTTGGCAAGCCTCAGACACCCCTCTTAATGTACAACGATGCTCGCGCTGTTGTACAGGCAAAAATAATTGCTGATATTGCCCCTGCTGAATCTGGCGCTCATGGTGCAACAAGTGGCTTAGCTAAATTACTTTATCTGCAGCAGCATAATGCTGTAATTCAAAGTCAAAATAGTCATTTATTACATCAAGCAGATTGGATTAACTTCAATCTTGGTGCGCCATTAGGCATAAGCGATGAAAATAATGCTTTGAAAACAGGCTATGATCCGATCAATCGTTGCTGGCCAGATTGGCTGGATTTATTAACAAATCGAGCTGTTTTACCCAACGTTATTCCACCCGGTAGCATCATTGGCGTTTTATCAGAAATACTATGCACTGAATTCAACTTAACATTAGCCCCTAAAATTGTTGCGGGTACAACGGATAGTATTGCCGCGTTATTGGCCACTGGCGCCAATCACCTTGGTGATGCGGTGACCTCATTAGGTTCAACACTGGTCGTTAAATTGGTCACCGATACACCGATATTCTTACCTGAACAAGGAATTTATAGTCATCGCGTGGCTGATAAATGGTTAGTCGGCGGCGCATCAAATACTGGCGGCGCAGTATTAAGATATTTTTTTAACAATGAACAATTACAACGACTTAGCATGTTAATCTCACTTAATGAACAGGTGCCGGATTATTATCCTTTACTCAATAAAGGTGAGCGATTTCCAATCAGTGATCCTGAGTTAGTACCTAGACTATCACCGCGTCCTGACAGTGATGTTGCGTTTTTACATGGCCTATTAAATGGCATGGCAAAAATTGAACACCAAGCGTATCAAAGGTTACAAGATGCGGGCGCATCGCCTGTCAAATCAATTAGAACTGTTGGCGGCGGTGCCGTTAATCAAGTTTGGCAAGCACTCCGTCAGCAACATATACTCGTGCCTTTCATTGCCGCTGAACACACAGAAGCGGCTTTCGGGGCAGCGTGTATAGCTGAAAATGCCATGTCCACTGAATTTAACTTCACTTAATTTATTAACGTAAGAGTTTTTTATGCAAGATATATTTAAAGGCGCACGATACCTACTTCGAGGTTTCAGCTTGATTCACCAGAAAGGTATACGCCGATTTGCCTATATTCCTATGGCAATCAATAGCCTATTATTCAGTTTTGCTATTTGGCTGGGCATTAATAAATTCGATCAATGGATCACCAACATGATGCCAAGTTGGATCCCAGAATGGTTATTAGGCTGGCTAATGTGGATCCTTTGGCCTTTATTTGCCATCTTATTAACGTTGTTTGTGTTTTTTAGTTTCTCGATTATTGCTAACTTCTTGGCCGCGCCGTTTAACGGTGTGTTAGCAGAGGCAGTAGAAACTAAATTAGCGGGTCACCCCCCTTCTTCAATGCCTTGGGCGCAAATGATTAAAGATACCCCGTCATTATTATGGAATGAAGTTCGAAAATTAGCTTACGTCTTGTTATGGATGGTCCCTTTATTCATTTTGTCATGGATCCCTGTGGTCAATATCATCACGCCAATTCTGTGGATCCTATTGTCAAGCTGGCTACTGGCACTGGATTATCACGATTATCCAATGGGTAATCATGATCTTAAGTTTCCACAACAACGCGCAATATTAAAACAAAACCGCCCTTTAGCATTGGGTTTTGGTTTAGCCACCTTGGGCGCAACACTAATTCCATTCATTAACTTTTTAGTTATCCCAGCCGCTGTTGCTGGAGCAACAGCGTTATATCTGGAACAACTACAAACAACTAACCGTTAACAGTACTATTTAAGGTTGCACTTGGTCTCATCGCTTGTGATGCTAATAATTCATCAGCAACATAGTAGCCATTGAGATCGACCGCTTGGCCTTGCACAGCATTTAACTCAGCAATTATTTGTGTTTCATTTGCTGTTAAGGTTTTAGCCAATATTTCAAAATGAGTTTTTAGTTCGACATTGTCATTTTGTTCGGCAAGTGCTTGCGCCCAATACAGCATTAAATAAAAATGACTGCCTCGAACGTCTAATTCGCCGACCTTACGAGATGGTGATTTATTATTATCTAAAAATACGCCGGTGGCTTTATCTAAGGTCTCAGCAAGGATATGGGCTTTGATATTGCCATTGGTATTGCTTAAATGTTCTAACGATGCTGCTAAAGCCAAAAACTCGCCTAGTGAATCCCAACGCAAGTGATTTTCTTTTTCGAATTGTTGCACATGCTTGGGTGCTGAGCCGCCGGCGCCTGTTTCGAATAAACCACCACCATTCATTAAAGGCACGATAGACAACATTTTTGCACTAGTACCTAGTTCAAGAATAGGAAATAGATCGGTCAAATAATCACGTAATACATTGCCCGTTACCGAGATGGTATCTTCGCCTTTTTTAATACGTTGTAAGGAAAATTCAATCGCATCCTCTGGCGTTAAAATTCTGATATCCAGTCCATTAATATCGTGTTGAGGCAGATAATATTCAACTTTAGCAATAACTTGAGCATCATGCGCTCTATTTGGATCTAACCAAAATACAGTCGAGGTTGCGGTTAATCGAGCACGATTAACCGCTAATTTGACCCAATCTTGAATGGGTGCATCTTTAGTCTGACACATGCGCCAGACATCACCTTTTTCGACCTCATGCTCTAATAATATAGTACGGTTTTCATCGATTACCCGCACAGTACCTGCTGCCGGTATTTCAAATGTTTTATCATGCGAACCATATTCTTCGGCCTTTTGGGCCATTAGTCCGACGTTGGCAACGCTGCCCATGGTTGTCGGATCAAAAGCACCGTGTTTTTTACAAAATTCGATGGTTTTTTGATAGATACCGGCATAACAACGATCTGGGATAATGGCTTTGGTATCCTGTAGCTGACCATCTTTACCCCACATTTTGCCTGATGAACGAATCATTGCCGGCATCGATGCATCGACAATCACATCAGATGGTACATGTAAGTTGGTGATACCCTTATCTGAATCAACCATTGCTATATTGGGACGTAAGGTATACGCCGCTTGAATATCTGCTTCTATTTCAGCTTGCTGTTCAGCAGGCAAGCTTTTGATTTTATTATAAACATCGCCTAGGCCATTAGTGATTTCGACGCCGATCCGTTCAAACAGTGCAGCATGTTTTTCAAAAACATCTTTATAAAATACTGACACCACGTGACCAAAAATAATCGGGTCTGACACCTTCATCATGGTTGCTTTTAAATGTAGAGAAAATAACACCCCTTGCTCTTTAGCATCGGTGATTTCTGTTTCAATAAAATCGCGCAATGCATTTTTATTCATTACTGATGAATCAATAATTTCGCCAGCGAGTATCGGCAAAGCTTTTTTCAATACGGTAAGTTGTCCTGCCGCACCTTCCAGCTCGATAGTGACGTTGGTTGATTGTCCAAGCGTGACTGAACGTTCGCTGCCGTAAAAGTCATGAGCAGCCATGCTGGCAACATGAGATTTGGAGTCGCCATGCCACGCGCCCATAGAATGCGGATGTTTACGCACATAGTTTTTAACGGCTAAAGGTGCTCTTCGATCAGAATTACCTTCACGTAATACGGGGTTAACAGCACTGCCTTTGACCTTATCGTAAGTCGTTTTTATTAATTTTTGTTGTTCAGTTTCAGCAGAATCAGGATATTCAGGTAAATTAAAGCCCTTATCTTGAAGCTCCTTAATTGCTGACTTTAATTGTGGAATGGAAGCACTAATATTAGGAAGTTTAATAATATTAGCTTCAGGTTTTAAGGTTAATGCACCTAGCTCAGCTAAGGTATCAGTCACTTGTTGTTCAGCGCTTAGATAACTAGGAAAGTGGGTAAGAAGTCGACTCGCTAACGATATATCACTAATTTCTACATCAACATCAGCACAAGCAGTAAACTTTTTGATAATGGGCAATAAAGAATAGGTCGCTAATGCCGGTGCTTCATCTGTTTTAGTGTAAAAAATCTTTGCGTGAGTCATTGCTGTTCCCTAAAAGGCGGCTTAAATGATGTGTTTTATACGTTCTATCGCTTGCAGCAGTCGCTGTTCATTGGCCGTGTAGGCAAATCTAATATGCGATTCCGCCAGATAATGACCAAAATCATTACCTGGCGTCACGGCAACCCCCGCCTGCTGTAAGCAATATTTAGATAATGCCATACTATTAGGGTATTTATCCGTAAGAATTTTCCGACAATCTGCATAGATATAAAAAGCACCTTGCGGCGGTGCATCGACTTTTAAGCCAATAGATTGTAATGCGGGTAATAAACTATTCCGTCTTTGTTCAAATGTATTTCGGCGCTGGTCTAATATGGCTAGTGTTTGACTGTTAAATGCAGCTAGAGCAGCATACTGCGACAGTGTCGGAGCGGCTAAAAATAAATTTTGTGCCAGACGATCCATCACCTCTTCATAGCCATCAGGCACTACTAACCAACCCAGACGCCAACCCGTCATGCCAAAATATTTAGAAAAACTATTGATCACGAATGCATCTTGATTAACCGCCAACACTGTTGGCGCGTCATAACCATCATAGGTAAGACCATGATAGATTTCATCGACCACTAAATGGCCATTTTTAAGCGTAACTGCATCAGATAACAACTTTAATTGTTGCTCGTTAAGCACCGTTCCTGTTGGATTTGACGGTGAGGCAACCAGTGCCAATGCTGTATTTTCATCCCAATGGTGTTCAATATGGTGTGCCGTTAATTGATAGTTAGTGCGGGCATCCACATTGACTGCTTTTGCTTGACCTTCAACAAAGCGGGCAAAATTTCGATTGCAGGGATAACCTGGCTCGGCTAATAAAACGTTTTTACCTTGTTCCAGTAGTGCGCCCATCACTAACAACAGGGCACCTGAAGCACCGGGTGTGACAACAATACGATTAGCCGATACCTTGACCTGATAACGTGTTTCATACCATGCCGCAATGGCTTCCCGTAACTCAGGTAAACCTAATGCGGCGGTGTAATGAGTTTTACCTGCTTTTAATGCCGCTATACCGGCTTCTATGATGGGCTGAGGCGTATCAAAGTCAGGTTCCCCTACTTCCATATGGATAATGTCTTTACCTTGTGCTTCCAGCCGTTTAGCTTGGGCCAGAATATCCATCACATGAAACGGTGTAATAGCCGCTGCTCGTTTAGCGATGCGGCTATTATCAACCGTGTGCATGTAGTGCTTTTAAAATGTCCACCGAGATGTAGTCAGCATTAATCGTCTGCCCAGAAACAACACTACAAGGCTTGTCAGGCTCACCTAAATGATTAAATACACTGATAGCGCCAGTGAAATCATCACCTTGAGTGTAATTATTCAGGGTGACAATAGTGGGGATATTCGCTGCTAAAGAAGAAATAACACCGTTAGCAGAATCCTCAAGTACTAAACATTCATCTGCTGACAAACCAAGTTGTTGCAAACAATAATCAAAAATATCGGGTGCAGGTTTTTTTGCCGGCACAATATCACCAGCGGCAATACAATCAAACCAGGCTAAGGTATCTTCACCTAGCGTGCTTTTTATTAAAGCAGTTACATTTTCTGGCGTAGTCGTGGTGGCGATGGCAACACCTAAACCTGCTTGACGAATTTCATTGATTAAACGAATAACACCAGGTCGTAATGCAATGGCATTTGATTCTAATAGTGCAACATAATGTTTAGTTTTAGCCGCATGTAAGGTAGCAATAAGATCGTCAACATTGCCTTCATATTTAAAGCCTAAATGAAAGTCATTTAAAAAATATCGAATGCGCTCTTTTCCACCGGTAACGGCAAGTAATTTTCCGTATAAATCCTCATTCCACACCCAATCTAAACCTGCATCAATGAATGCGCGATTGAAGGCTATTCTGTGACCATCACGCTCAGTCTCTGCCAAGGTGCCATCGACATCAAAAATAACCGTTTTTAATTGCTTCATCGCCAGTTTTTCCATGTAAAAATTAGCAGGAATGATATCAAATTTTTGCACATCTAGGTTTCATCTGGTATAGATGCGCCCTTAAATTTTAAAGTTATGAGGTTTTTCACATGGAATCATTGCCGACAAGTGGACAAGTTGCTCCCTACAAAGAAGACGCTGGGGAAGAGTATATGAGTGCTTCACAAGTAACGCATTTCAAGACCATATTGAATGGTTGGAAAAGGGAGTTGATGGAAGAAGTCGATAATACCGTTTCTCATATGAAAGATGATGCTGCTAACTTTCCTGATCCTAATGATCGTGCCACTCAGGAAGAAGAATTTACCCTAACACTTCGTACTCGTGACCGTGAACGTAGGTTGATCAAAAAGATTAATCAATCACTTGAAGATATGGATAAAGGTGATTACGGTTATTGTGAGTCATGTGGAACTGATATTGGCCTTCGCCGTCTTGAAGCCCGGCCAACAGCCACCTTATGTATTGATTGCAAAACACTCGCTGAAATCAGAGAGAAAAACCGTGTCTAATAGTTAACGCTAAACCTCAGGCTGATAACAGGCAAAAAAAAGCCCCGACTTAATCGGGGCTTTTTTTTGTTCATAACAAACTAGTTGCTATAGTTTATCTGCATTTTTTGCTAGATAATCTGCAACGCCTGCAGCATCAGGTTTCATACCTTCATCACCTTTATTCCAACCAGCTGGGCAAACTTCGCCATGCTCTTCAGTAAATTGTAATGCATCAACTAAACGTAACATTTCATCTACTTCACGGCCTAGTGGTAAATCATTAACTACTTGGTGACGAACAATACCGTCTTTATCAATTAAGAATGAACCACGTAAAGCAACACCTGCTGGGTGTTTAACGCCATATGATTCAACAATTGTATGTTGAATATCTGCGACGAGTGGGAAGTCAATTTTGCCGATACCACCATTTTTAACTTCCGTATTACGCCATGCTAAATGAGTGAATTGTGAATCAATAGAAACACCAATCACTTGTACACCACGTTTTTCAAATTCAGCTACACGGTGATGATGAGCAATAATTTCAGATGGGCATACAAAAGTAAAATCTAGTGGGTAAAAGAATAAAACAATATATTTACCTTTGTAATCTGATAATGAAAAATTTTCATTGATGCTGTTATCAGGCATTACTGCTGCTGCAGTAAAATCTGGGGCTGGGCTAGTAACTAATACGCTCATAATGGCTCCTAAAAGTCTATTATTGGATTGGAGAAAAATCATCGAAACGACGACTCAATGAATTACCTAGTAAAACACTTGGCTATGCTATCAATATCATTTAATAATGTCTATTGGTTTACCGCTCATGAGTGTATAAAAAATCAACACTGGTTTCTATACCAGACTCTGCTTTTAAGCTCCAGATCTTGCTCAATTTATAACGCATAATAACGGTACTCACAGGTTCAAAAATACCGATGCCATAACCCAGATACAATTTTGGCGAGAGGTATTTACCGATTTGTAGGGCGGTATCTTCACCGCCATTACCTTTAATACCAACACTATCGAGGCCAAATGTACTGGCAATACGGTCGCCAATTTGATTGCCCCTTTTA
>JBLIKM010000030.1:0-11111 GCA_047636295.1 Methylophagaceae bacterium | reverse complement strand
AGCTGATATTCTTTTAACGGCTGCCACTGGAATTAGCACAGACTGAGCCTGTTCAGAAATTATAGCGAAGCCATATTCCAAAGACTTTGAGTTAGAAGCTTACTCTGCTTGACTGCACTAACTCTAATCCTATGGTTGATAAAACCTGCTTATATCGTGAAGGTTTGAGTACTAATCTGATTCACTTCATGCTAGTTAGCATGACATGCATTGTTAAACTTCCTACAGTCAAAGTCTAGCGAATTTTAGAATTTTAAACACCTACAGAGCGATTTAATATATGTGTTGCATCGACCGATTAAGGCCACTAAAAACTGACATTATGAGTATTGACACTAAATATAGCTGGGCTTATATTATTTAACAAAACTTGCGTATCAATATGGGAGGTGTCGTCATGAAATTAGATAACATAAAAGACATTAAATCTCATAAAACATACTGCTAAATCGTTGATAGCTAGAAGCACACCATGGATTTTCAGGTTATTGTATAGAAACCTTGCTTTTAGATACGTAAAATCAAGTCTGAACTAATACTAAGATAGGCGATAGTCGACTCAATTTATGACTCTAGACATGTTTGAACAAGAAGGTGTTAACGCTGGTCAATCTGAGATATATGAGCAGGATGTTCATATACTTAGAGGATTCGCATTATCTTATGTCGATGACATCATGCGAGCATTAACATATCAAATAAAACCACAATCACCCTTACGCCACATGACAACGCCAGGTGGTAATAAAATGTCAGTAGCCACTGCAAACTGTGGTAAAAGAGGGTGGGTAACCTCTCGTTCTGGTTATCAATATACTGATGTTGATCCTCTTACACGGCAGCACTGGCCTCAAATGCCAGCAACATTCATGACATTAGCTCAAGCGGCAGCCGATAAGGCAGGTTTTGCCAACTTTATTCCCGATAGTTGCTTGATTAATGAGTATCAAACAGGCTCAAAAATGTCATTACATCAGGATAAAAATGAAGCCGATTTTTCTGCTCCCATTGTGTCTGTTTCATTGGGTATTCCAGCTACATTTCTACTAGGCGGGTTTGAGC
Source organism: Methylophagaceae bacterium (assembly GCA_047636295.1). GTDB lineage: Bacteria > Pseudomonadota > Gammaproteobacteria > Nitrosococcales > Methylophagaceae. Next base: position 10,049 of record JBLIKM010000030.1, on the reverse strand, counting down.
GACAAGATAAAGCAGCGCGTATCGCCCTACATCATGGCGATGTTATGGTTTGGGGTCGATCTGATAGACTTCGGTTTCATGGTATTCTGCCGATTAAATCGGCATTTCATTCTGTCACAAAAGACTGCAGAATCAATATTACTTTTCGAAAAGCACTTTAACTAAATAGAGCTAGCTAAAGAAAGACGACACAGAGCGATTCACTTGCCGATCAAGTGCTGTATTTGTAATCCTATTAATTAACGCCGATTATATCGTTAGGATGAGCGCATTAAGCTTAATTACATCAGATACTTAGAAATCGCCCATCATTGAAAAGTAGCAGGTCTAAACCTGACATGTTTTTGCGCAAGCCACTTTCCGAACAGTTTCAAAATATCTATTTCACACCTACTTTGTATGTTTTCTTATTAAACATGATCCATACAATATGTCTGTTTATGGAAAACTGTATGTTTTGTTTGCATACAAAATAGTAGAGGAATAGCATTTGTCTCAGGATTGTATGTTTATTTAGAGGCAGGCTAGTGTATGTGGATACCCAGAATTCAAGATGATTCAAGACTCAAATACTTAGGCATTGCTGATGCTATTGAAAATGACATCAAAAATCACTTGCTTCGCCCCGGTGATAAGTTGCCATCACAACGGGCTATTGCTGAACAATTACATGTTGATTTAACGACCGTTACTCGGGCTCTGAATGAAGCAACCAAAAGAGGTTTAGTTGAAACTCAACGGGGTAGTGGTAGTTTTATTGCACAAACTGCTTTTTCACTTTATAGCCTTAGTAGTTTGACTGAAGGTAAAAACATTGATCTGAGCATGAATAATCCACCACACCCAACTAGTCTCAACTTACACGATGAAATAGTAAAAGGACTTGCTCAGATACAATGTGATGGTAGATCATTTGATCATTTGAATTATCAAGAAACTGCCGGAAACCCTTCTGATCGCGAAGCCGGCGCATTATGGTTAACACAACGTATTCCTGATATTACTAGTGAAAAGCTATTGATTTCAAGTGGTGCTCACAGCGCATTATTTTCAATTCTTAGTTATTTAAAACCAACACATAACATTATCGCTGCGCCAGTATTAACCTATCCAGGTTTACGCGCTATTGCCGATCATCTTGGTTTTGATGTAATAGCGATTGCAATGGATGAGGAGGGCATCATTCCTGAATATTTTGAACAATGTTGCCAAACTAAGCCCCCTCATATTTTATATCTCATTCCAAATATAGATAACCCTACCACCGCAACATTGCCGACAGTACGTCGTAAGCAATTAGTGGCTATCGCTGAAAAATACGATGTGATCATAATCGAAGATGATCCCTATGAACCTTTTCAAGATACCTTCCTGCCTAGTCTATATAGCCTAGTCCCACAACGGACTTGGCACATCGCCACATTATCAAAATGTGTATCTCCAGCTTTACGTGTTGCCTATGTAGTAGCACCTGACTTAGAGCAAGCATTGTCATTAGCTGAAAAGATGCGAGTCAGCAATTTAATGGCGCCGCCATTGATGACTGAACTAGCATCACATTGGATAGGTAATGGCATGCTACAAAAAATAACCCATGCCATAAAGCTAGAAAACATCGCTAGACACGCCATTGCATCGGCCATTTTTAGTAAGAAGACTCTAATTTCAAGTGTAGTTGGCCCTCATATCTGGCTGATATTACCAGCTAATTGGCGAGCATTGGAATTTGCTGAGCATGCACATCGTTCTGGGATTTCGATTGTGCCATCTTCGGCTTTTGTGACCGGATCTAATGCTATGCAAGCGGTGCGAATATCACTGGGTGGCACCATAGACAGTGAATCATTAACTGATGCTTTTACTGTACTAGCCGGATTATTACAGCAAAAGACTATACGTACAAAAGCCATTGTTTAAGCAATTTTGCTAGTAACAGATGAAATAATTAGTGAAATAGGATTGGATTAACCGTGAAATATAAAACCTTAGATATCCCTATTAAAGTTGAAATTTATAATGAACTTTCTGAATGGGAAGTTAATTTAGGAACAGAAAATAATAAGATAACAGCAAGACGTATGCCGGGTAAATTTCGTAAATTAAAGTGGTTTGGCATGACAGTATGGTTATTCTATTTTTTAGTACCGTATATGAGATGGAATGGTTCACAAGCTATTTTGTTTGATTTGCCTAATCAGCAGTTTAATTTTTTCAATATCAGTCTTTATCCTCAAGATATTTGGATGCTGTCGCTTAGCTTGCTGTTTTTAGCGATACTGCTAGCGGCGGTGACGAGTATTGCAGGGCGTGTTTTTTGTGGTTATTTTTGTTTTCAAACGGTCTGGACTGATGTTTTCACCTTTATTGAAGGCAAATTAGAAGGCAATACACCTCAGAAAGCACATGAGTTCAGAACTTTGCCTTGGACAGCCACTAAAGTTAGCAAAAAAATGAGTAAACATGCCATCTGGATAGCTATTTCTTGTTTGACGGGCATTACATTTTCAGCATGGTTCATGGATGCATTCGAATTATGGCATCAAGTAATTCATTTATCAGCACCAAAATCTGTATGGTTCTCCCTTGCTATTTTTGGCTTTTTCACTTATTGGTTTGCTGGCTTTATGCGTGAACAAGTATGTTTTTGGCTATGCCCATATGCACGATTACAGGGTGTTATGTACGATCAAGATACCGTGTTACCGGCATACGACGCACAAAGAGGTGAACCTAGAGGTAAGTTGAATAAAGGCAGCCAATCTGCCGATACTCAAGGTAGCTGTATCGATTGCAAAGTCTGTGTTGCTGTATGTCCTACCGGTATTGATATTCGTAAAGGTCAACAAGAGGGCTGTATTACCTGTGGTTTATGTATTGATGCTTGCGATAGCATCATGGATAAAATCGAACAGCCTCGAGGCCTTATTAGATATGCTTCCTTCAAAGAACTGCATCAAGGTGTGAATACAACCCCATGGTATTTCCGAGCTAGATTCATTGTTTACACCGTAATTATGTTGGCTTCTTTAGGTGGTATTGGCTATGGATTCACCCATCTTTCACCGACAGAATTTAGTGTAATACAGGCACGTCAGCCACTACATGTGCTATTGAGTGATGGTTCTATTCGAAACAAATATACCTTAAAATTATTGAATAAAACCAAAAAGTCTATGCAAGTTAACTATCAGCTTTCTGGATTAGAACCCGCCGAATTATATGGTTTACCAGAAACCTTGACCATAGAACCAGGCAAGATGGCATCGCATACTGCCTATGTAAAAGTAGCTGGAAAACAGCTAATAAGTGGCCTACAAGACATTAAATTTATTGCTAATATCAACAATGATGCTAGCACCAAAGTACATTACAGCAGTGTGTTTATTGCGCCTTAACTGAACCAATATATTTGAAGAAGACAAACATATACGATTGAAGAGGTTGCGGTACGATTAAAAACGGAGCTCCCTCATTGGTATTTTGAAAACGGTTGGATTCGGCGTAAATATAAAACCAGCGGTTGGAAAAGTACCTTAATGCTGGTAACAACCATTGGTCATCTAGCTGAGGCTGCTTTCCATCATCCTGATATGAGTCTGTCCTATGCATTTTTCATCGTTAAATTAACCAATAATCATGCAACAAAAGGTATTACCAAAAAAGATTTTGAATTGGCTAAAAAAATCGAAGATGTAATCATGTGGCAACCGAGAAGGGAAGATGGGCATTGGAGGGGACACCCGATGATCCTCGATTCAAATATATCAAATATGATTTGAGAAATTGAGCACTAAATTGTCATCCAAATAGCGTTGAAAGCATAATTATTTCTGACATATAAGTTGTAATAAATGGAGACGAATAATGTCTGAGTAACGTTTTGATAGAGAAGCTGTTATTGCTGTATTAAATGAAATTCTTGAGACTGAACATTAACAGTGACCTTATCATCTAATATTTTTCCTAGAGTACATCTACCCAGAGAATATCTAGTTGTTCATATCCATATAAAAAAACCAGTTGGAATGTTTATTTAATTCGCTCCAACGGGTTTAGTGAGGTGGTACTAAAGTCTGCCACTTAACCAAAAGGCCTAGGCTAGTTAATCGCTGGAACCATTTTTTTGGTGAAGATTACGTATTAGATAGTCAATATAACTATTTTACTTTCATCGAGTTATGCACGCTTTTAACACCATTTATTTTTTGTGTTATATGCACTGCCGTATCGATATTAACTTGTGAGCTGACGAAGCCACTTAGTTGTACAACACCCTTGAAAGTCTCAACGTTTATTTCTGATGACTTCAATGTAACTTCATTAAAAATAGCGGCTTTTACTTTTGTTGTAATAGTCGCATCATCAATATATTCACCTGCACTTTCTTGAGTAGCGGTCGACCCACAACCGATTAGTGATAAAAATAGCATGGCAATAAATAGAGTAAAGATTCGTTTTTGGCTTGTCATAATAATTCTCCTTTTTGAGCATAAAATATTGAGATGCTCCTTCATCAAAAATAATTTTCATAGTTGTTCAAACCTTGCAATAATGAAAATATGAATTTGATTTCAGAGCGGCAAAATTTCAATCACCGAGTCACATAGACAATGTTATTTTTTCCTGCAAATTTCTAGTCGCTGCTGTGCAGGCATTCATCTTATGCCTAATGTTGGCTACTGTATATAGGCATTATCGCAGCAAAATAAAGAGTGATTCAAGCTAACTAATTAAGCTGTTACACGTACTTGTTAACAGGCTATTAATTTTAATAACAGCTGTAAATACATGCTAGATAAATTGTAAACCTAGGCATTCAAAGATCTCGCTAACTGTTAAACTCGACACACCTACATTCTGATTAATATCAACACGAATCAAAGTGTAACGAGTATATTGTTTGATACTATTCAGGATAAATTTAAACATTGATAATATTTATTGTTCTAAGGAGAATGACATGCTGGTGACATTTACAACAAAAGCGTATGCCGACATTACTATGTTTGGTGATGTAGCTTTGTCTTTATTAAAAATGATGGGACACAGTGGGACGGTACCCAGTGCGATTCTAGCCTCTGATGTAGCTGAAGCTTTAACACGATTGAAAAGTGCGCTTGATGCTAAAACTGAACAGCAGTCAGCACAAAATACACAGGATGATGAACCAAAAGTAAGTATGCATAATCGCGCATTGCCCTTGCTCTCATTGCTTGCTGCAGCAGCAAAACAACAAAGTGATGTAATGTGGAAATAACGCTTTTTTAGCAGGCAAGTTTATTCAATCATGAAAAAAATTCTATTTATAGCGCTTATTGGCTATGGTGCATTTAATTGGTATCAACAACACGATAGTGTAAATAATGGCTATAGTTACGGCGAACCTCATGACCAGCTAATCATGTATTCATTAACAACGTGTGGCTATTGCAAACTAAAAGTAAAACAACTCAAACAAGAAAATATCGCCTTCACGGAATTTTTCATTGATCTAGATAGTAAGAGAAGGGAAGAGTTATTTACTAAGTTAAATAAATCAGGCTATCCATCACGGAATATAGGTACGCCTACTTTTGATGCACACGGTACCATGCTGCCGAATAATCCTGATATGAGCGTAATAAAAACAGTATTACTGAACACTGAAATGGAATAAGGCAAGCAATACACCATATTAAAAATTCACCTTACAAGCTAAACACGCTTAAAACACCACCTAAGTTAGTCCAACTACACAATGCTCGGTAAGCACCAACAGCGCCATCACCATCCGAGTCTTTATCCAAACTTGGCATCACCATACCTATACCCGATATCATAGAAATATATTGTTTATCAGCATGTTGGTAAGTATTGACGTTACCGATGATGTCTGATGCTGTTTTGAATCGCCAAAGCTCGCGGCCTGTTTTAGCATCAACCGCTTTCAGATAGCCTTCCAGTGTGCCGTAAAAGGCTAGGTCTGAAGATGTCGCTAAGGCACCTGACCATACTGAGAAACGTTCTGGGTTAGACAACCTACACGTGCATCCCAAGCAATGAAATTACCTAAATGTGTACCACCGGGTGCTGGGTACATATTTAATGTCGCTCCCACGTAAGATTGACCTGAAGTATACCCAACTTCAAACGGTTCGGAATCCATGCATAGGTGGTTAGTGGGCACATAATATAGCCCAGTTCGAGATGAATAAGCAGCGGGTTGTTGATTTTTTGAACCTAAGGCTGCCGGACAGATACCGGTTGTAATCTCATCTTCGCCGTTATAATCAGGCGAATATTTGCCGACGCGTCGTGGATAACCAGTTTTCATATTGATACTGCTAGCCCAATTGACCGAGGGATCAAATTGTTGCGCAACTAACAATTCCCCAGAAAGTCGATCTATCGTATATGCAAAGCCGTTACGATCAAAGTGTACAGCCGTATTACGTATTTTGTCTTTGATTGTTTGAACAGCCAAAATCACTTCGTTAACCCCATCGTAATCCCACTCATCATGGGGTGTCATTTGGTAGATCCACTTTGCTATACCGGTATCTAAATCTCGACCAAATAATGACATCGACCATTTATTGTCACCCGGACGTTGAACGGGGTTCCAAGTAGAGGGGTTTGCACTGCCATAGTAGAACATGTCTAAATCAGGATCGTAAGAGAACGAACCCCAAGTTGTGCCCCACCGATTTTCCATTGCTCACCTTGCCAACTTTTTAATGAAGAATATTGGCCAACTGGTTTAAGCATAGATAAGGTTTTAGCAGGGTCAACTAACATGTCTGCATCAGGTCCAGTACTATAGGCTCGCCATAAACTTTCTCCATTCAAACCATAGGCTTGTACGTAACCTCTAATGCCAAACTCACTACCAGATATACCCACTAGAACTTTGTCTTTCATTACAAAAGCTGGATCTGTGCTGGTAGCACCACGTTTGGGTGCATCACGTTGGTGAGACCAAATTAATTGACCCGTATTGATGTCTAGAGCGACCAGCGTTGTATCTGCTTGATTCAAAAATATTTTGCCATCACCATAGGCTAAACCACGGTTAACCGTATCACAGCACATAACAGATACTGTTTCATCGTAGGTTTGTATGGGTTGATATTGCCATTTAATAGCACCATCGTTGTTCAAATCAAGTGCAAAAACAATGTTGGGAAAAGGCGTATGCACATACATCGTGTCATCGATAACCAAGGTATTGCTTTCGTGGCCGCGTAACAATCCTGTTGAGAAGGACCAGGCCATAGTCAGATCTTTAATATTGTCTTGGTTAATTTGTTTGAGTTTGCTGTAACGTTGATTATTGTAGTTACCAGATGGCATAACCCAGTTGTCGGAATTTTTTTGCATCTCGGCAAGTTCATCGGCAAAAGCCAGAGCTGGCAAGCTATGCAATAAGAGTGTGAATGACAGAAATTTCATCTTGTTTGCGTAGATCATTTACCTGCCATTTGTTTTATTAAGTGACTGCATATTGCTGATTACTATATTATTTTTGTTGTTTTGTGTGAGGTGTTTTTTATAAAAACCAATATCATGTATTTGAATGGCGTGTTGCTGGCCTGAATCAATACAATGATCTTAGAGCATTCAACAGTAGAGTACTATGATATTAATAGATGACTCTCTTTATTCAGATAGTTCTGGTACGATCATTGTGTGAAAAAATTCAAACAACTCGTGATTCGCTACTTTCTCCTACTTATGCTGGGTTTTATCCTTGTCAGCTTATTAGTAGTGGTTCCATTTCGCTGGCTTACTCCTCCAGTGAGCATGGTAATGATGGAGCGCTGGTTATATTCCGACAATGAAGATTTCAAATTAAAGCAAACGTGGTTAAGTTGGAACGAAATACCAAAACAGGCCGCACTAGCCGTTGTCACTGCTGAAGATCAGTTGTTTCCTTTGCATCAAGGTTTTGATGTGGACTCCATCATAAAATCTTTACGAGATTCAGACAACGGCGGCCAATTACGTGGTGCCAGCACAATAAGTCAGCAAGTGGCACGAAATGTCTATTTATGGACAGGTCGAAGTTGGATACGTAAAGGCTTGGAAGCGTGGTTTACCTTGTTGATTGAATTGACATGGGGTAAACAACGGATTTTAGAAGTGTATTTAAATATCGCCGAGTGGGGTGAGGGCGTCTTTGGTTTAGAAGCGGCTAGTCGCTATCATTTTGGCAAATCAGCTACACAACTCAGCCCCAGGCAATCAGCATTATTGGCATCCTGTTTACCGAGTCCTTTACGCTATGATCCGGCAAAACCATCAAGCCAGATTCGAGCGAGAGCAGTATGGAACCTTAAACAACAAAAACGTTTAGGTGGTGTGCAATGGCTAAAACAAATGGATTGATATTTTAAAAGTGGTAGTTGGCCATGATGATTACGTTATCCATTGCATGAAAATGTTGAATTTACCCTTACATAAAGATCATTAAAAATATAATGATATTGACCATATTCATTAACTATTGGGTATGCTGATCAGGCTATATGGCTATCTTTGTCGTCATTTCAGTTAAGATAATATCCATAGCAATGTCATAGTTTTGTGGGTAAATCGTTTTTAATCGGGCCAGTTCAAAGCCAAGACCTATTTTCATTGGCGATGGCTGAATATCTATAAGGCTTCGATCATAATAACCACCACCATAACCTAGTCGATAATGACACTCATCAAACCCAACTAACGGGATTAACATCACATTAGGTACTACAATTGTTCGCGATTGAGGTATTGGTATTTTCCATACCCCAGGAATTAACGGCGTTTCGGGTGTCCATTGCCGAAATTCTAAAGGAGAACAGACCTTTGTAACAGCTGGTAGGGCGGCTTGCCAGCCTTGTTGCAGCATGTCGATAATCATCTCTCGACAATCAATTTCACCTTTGAATGGCCAATAAAAAGCAATGATACCGGGTTCGATATCCTTAAGTATATCGTGCAGTTTAAGCAATACTTCTTGTTGCCAAAGCTTGCGTTGATAACCACCAACAGCAATACGTTTTTCTATTAATTGTTCGCGCTGTTGTTGACGCCAAGTTTTAATTTGTAGGGGTGTGTAGCTATCAGATAATGTCATAATGTTATCCTTAAAAGATGAGTTTTAGCATTCATATTTTATCGCCTATCCACCTTTTACACCGACTAGCATAATCACATCAAAGAGCGTGTATATGTTAACAAACATAGCCATTGTTACCTTGTTTCCAACATTATTAGAAATTAATATGGCTAGTTTGTTCTTATTTTAAAAAGAAAACCTCTTACATAAGTAGCCATAAACACATAGGCTGCAAGCTATTTGTTAGAAACCGTTCGGGAGCAAGTCTGACGGCTGATGGCCAAAAAATCATTGAGCATGCAACACAAATGGTTCAAATATGGCAAACGTGATTTACCGTTACCTTCTGGAACTGCTCAGGTGCTCAATATTGGCGGAGAAATTAGTTTATGGAGCCCGTTGATGTTGCAATGGTTAACTGAGCTAAAACACTCAGGATGTGAATTAGCAATAAGAGCTGAAATCGGTGAACGACATACTTTAATGAAAAAGCTAGAACATGGCGTGCTAGATGCCATAGTGATACATCAGCCTGAATATTGGCCGGGAGTTCAGGTGGAACAGTTGTTGGAAGAAAAGCTAATCATGGTGAGTTCTCGCCAATCAGCAGAACCTTATATTTATATTAATTGGGGAGAACACTTTCAAAAACAACATGATGCCGCATTGCCAGAGTTTGCTAGAGCAAAACTTACTGTTAACTTAGGTCCGCTGGCATTACACTACATATTAGAAAATGGCGGCAGTGGCTATTTTCGAACTCGCGTAGTTGAGCATCATATCCAAGCAGGACTGTTAGAACATAACACCGATTATCCTGAGTTCACTTTCCCTGTTTATGTGATGTATCGTGAACGGGATAAAAAGCGCTATGAAAAAGAAATTAAATCGTTGTTTGACGCCTGTGAAATTCAGTCTATTTGGCTGTGACTTTAGAGTTGTAAATTTCATTATCCTAATAATAACGATG